>CANFOR010000049.1 GCA_947448675.1 Betaproteobacteria bacterium | reverse complement strand
GCTGCAGCTGCAACTCGATCACCGCGTGTAGTGCCTCCAGCGAGTGCGGGAACAGGGCCAACACCCCATCGCCGAGGTTTTTGACAACGCGCCCCTGGTGCGCTGCGCAAACATGGCCAATCCAAGCGGTAATGTGCGTAATGGCCTGTGCGGCCTTCTCATTGCCCAGCGTCTCAAAAACTCCGGTACTGCCCGTGAGGTCGGCAAAAACAACTGTAGTTTGGTGCTTCATAGAGAATATGCGTTCATCCATCTGCCATGTAATGAATATGTTTGTTATTCAGTAGGGTATTTATGTAAGCCCTTGATATGGATGTAGTTTATTTGTAACGATGTGGTTGGCGCTACTTGCAAACTATATCGTCTCGACGTAATCTCAGCATATGCGCCATAGTAAACCAACTCTGCGAAACAGCTTTTTCAGCTGGATGTCCAACCGCAAGCCGGCATCTTCTTTAGATGCCCGCATCCATGAAATCCGCACCAAGATGCTGGACGCATTGGCCAATGATTGCGACCCCAAACACGCTGGCTTGGAGCGGCGTGTGCGCTATGCAGACGACGTTCAAGGACTATGGTATGCCCGCAGTGACTTGATGCACGCCATCTCTGAAAGCAAAGGGGAGTCGGTAGCACGCCAGCGTATGGCCGAGATCACCGATCTGTTCAAAGAGCTCCAGCCAGGCGGAACGCCGTCGAGCAAAATCAAACTCTCGCAGTTTTAAGCTAGGCTTTAGTGCCTATGCTGCCAAAGCAGCATGGCGTTCGCGTCCTGCACCATCAAGCGAACTTGGGCTCCCACGGGCAATAAAACCTTGGTTGGCACATGCCCAAAGGGCAAACCGGTGATGACCGGCGCTTTGATCTGCCTGCGCAGCCAAGCCACCACACTGGCCAGCTTGTAGCCACGGTCGTGCGGGGCCAATCTGAACTGCGTAAACTGCCCCAGCAAGACCGCCCTTTGCTGGCCCAAAACGCCGGCATGGAGCAGCTGGCTGAGCATGCGCTCGATACGATACGGGTGTTCGCCCACATCTTCTACAAACAAAATCCCGCCTTTGATTTTGGGAAACCAAGGCGTACCCAGCAAGGCGGTGAGCACGGTTAAATTGCCTCCCCATAGCAGGCTCTTTTTAAAAGATAAATCGGCTACAGCGCCCGCCAGTTGTGCGTCTACCGCTATAGTTTTGGTAGTGTTTGCCGTGCTGGCCATAGCGTCCGTGGCGGCCTTACCGGCCAAATGGGCTTTGTAATCTGCGCCTGGCCAGCGCCAACCCGCGCCCTCCCCTTGGCCCAGCAACAGGTCTTCAAAGCAGGCCTGCATGATGTCGTCTGGCCCCTCGGCACGGCCAAAATCGGCCTCTACGTCGGGTCCAGCCCAGCTCATGGCGCCGGTCTTGGCCAGCAACGCGCTTTGAAAGGCCGTGAAGTCAGACAAACCCACAAAATCGGTACCGCGCTCAACTGCTTTGGCAATGGCTTTGTAGGGCAAGCCGGGCAAGATTCGGGTCAGCCCATAGCCGCCACGCGAGATCATGGCCACGTCAGCGCCGCTGGCAGCTGCGCGGCCTATGGCGGCAATGCGGGTGGCATCGTCACCTGCAAAACGGGTGTGGCGATTGAGCGCAGCTTGGTCTAGCTCCACCTCGTAACCCATGGCTTGCAGGCGTGCTACGCCGCGTTGAAAGGCCGCCTTGTCGCGCACGGCGCTGGAGGGCGAAAAAATATAGATATGTTTAGTTTTCACAACTTGAAGTATCGCACTGCGGCTTGCGCGATGGGTTCGCCGTGTTCTTGTACAAAATGCCCCGCCTGCTCGATCAGCATCGGCTCGGGGCAGTTGCGAATATTTTTTTGCAAAGCGCGCATGACAGGCAGGCCCAGCACCGGGTCTTGCATGCCTACGGCCATTAGGCTCTGGCCCGTCCACTCATGCTGCCAAAACTGCAGTGCTTGGCGCGAAATTCCTGCACCGTCTGCAGCTTCCAAGGCGGGCACCATGGGCGGAAAGGCCCGCGTGGCGGCACGGTGCCCGGCATCGGGGAAGGGGGCCATGTAGGCGGCGCACTCCTCAGCCTGCATCTGCGGGTTGCCGCGCGCCAACAAGCGGGCCAGGTCAAACTCGGGGTTCTTGGCGCACATCTCACGCCAGGCTAGAAAACCAGGCGACAGGGGCGCATCGCCGGTGGCCAAGGTGGTGTTCATCACCAGTAGGCCCTTGTAGCGCTGCGCGGCGGCCATGGGCAGGGTCAGGCCCAAAATGCCGCCCCAATCTTGCACGACCAAAACTACGTTTTTCAAATCCATGCGCTCCACAAATTCCAGTAGCACCTGGCGGTGCCAGCCAAAGCTGTGCGCGCTGTCTTTTTTGGGTTTGTCGCTCTTGCCAAAGCCGGGCATATCGGGCGCGAGCACCCTGCCCCCGGCCTGCAAAAACACCGGGATCATCTTGCGGTACAGGTAGCTCCAAGCCGGGTTGCCGTGCAGGCAGAGCCAGGTGGTGGCTGCGCTAGGCGGGCCTTCGTCGAGGTAATGCATGCGCAGGCCCGCCAAAGCCGGCAAATCGCTGACATAACGGGCGGCCCAGGGGTAGCCCGGCAGCTGGGCAAAACGCGCGTCTGGCGTGCGCAGGGCGTCGTCGCGCAGTGAATGGGTTTGCATGCGTTGCACCATTTTTTGTTGGCGTCGGGTTTGAAAGAACTGGCCCAGCAGCTGTGCGCTCGCCTCGGCCAACAGGCCGCCTTGCACTTGGGTGTGGTGGTTGAGCTGGGCTTGCGCAAACAGGTTGGTGACCGAGCCGGCGGCCCCTGTCTTGGGGTCGGCCGCCGCAAACACCACACGGGCCAAACGTGCATGCAGCATGGCCCCGGCACACATGGCGCAGGGCTCCAGTGTGACATACAGCTCGCAGTCGTCGAGGCGGTAATTGCCCAGGGCTTGGGCAGCTGCGCGCAGGGCGACTATTTCAGCGTGGGCCGTTGGGTCGTGCGCGCCAATCGGCGCGTTGCGGCCCGTGGCAATGATCTGCCCATGGCGCAGCACCACCGCGCCCACCGGCACCTCGCCTGCGGTAGCGGCAGCCTGGGCCTCTTGCAGTGCAGCTTGCATGCACTGCTGGGGGCTGAGTGGTTCCAAATTTGGCAACATGGCTGGGTTGGTAATGTGCTATATTTTTTATAGCTTGATACGCAATGTTGGCGGGCGTTTCCGGGGGTATTGAGCTTCAGCTGGTGGGCTAGCGCGTATCCGGCTCGGTGCGTGCGCCTTGCATGGCTGCTTCAGCGGCAGCTTTAAACTGCTGCTGGATTTGCAGCGACTGCTGTTGCACATTGCTCGTGGCCTTGATGCTGGGCAGCGCCAGGCTGGCGTCCACCGTGCTGGCGCTTGATGCGCCAGCCGATACCGCTGGCGTGGGCAAACTGCCGACGGAGCGCAGTTGCTGCTTGGCCAAAAAGCCCACTACGGCTACGGCGAGCAGCAAACTCAAAACGCCCAAAATCATTCGCATGGCTACTCCTGCGCAGTTTGCGTGGCCTGGGTCTGCAAACCGAGTTTGTCCATCCACAGGGCCAGCGCGCGTTCGTTCTCATTGCCCTGCGCATAAGCCGCGTGCATGGCGGCGTGCGCCTCGGGGCGGTGCTGGTTGAGCTTGAGCTTGCATTCGAGCTGGGTCACGACCAGCTCAAAACCCACAATGCCCGCGAGCATTTTGCCTTGGTAGTCTTCGCCCAATGCGCGCCACTGCTTGGCGTAGGGCGGCTCGTGGTCGCCAATGAGTTTTTTCAGCAAGCGGTCTTTAGCCTGGGCTTCATCGATGATGCGCGCTTGCACGGTGCAATGAATGGCAAGGTAGTTCCAGGTCGGCACGCGGGCCAAGTCGGGGTAGACCTTGGGCGACATGTAGGCATGCGGCCCCATAAAGGTAAGGACTGCCGTGGCCCGCGCTTGCAAATAGCGCCAGTGCGGGTTGGGCTTGGCCACATGGCCCAGCAGTACCAAGGGCTCGCTGTCGCCCTGCAAATGCAGAGGCAAGTGGGTGACGTAAGGCAGGCCTGCGTCGTCATTGCTGATCAGGCTGGCAAAGGGATAGGCGCGCAACAGTTCACGCACATGGGCGGGATCTTGGGCTTTGAATTGGGGCGGCAGGTACATAGAAAATTCGCTGCTTACTTATTGCAAAATGGAGGTGACGCCATGTCCTTCGGCCAATTTTCCCATGGCTGTATCGAGTAAGCGACCTACATCGCTTTTTACGTACTCAGCTTTGAGGCTCATTGAATAGCTGCTCATCTCTAACTTTTGCGGAAAGGCAATGCCAGCAACTGGTTCAAAATCAGGTTCTTGTAAAAATTGGCCGATCTGCTCGCGCAACAAGCTGCGTTCGCGTGCGGCAAACAAGGCACAGGCCCGGCCACCGGGCATACGGCAGAGTATGGCGTTGGCGGGCATGCGACGCCGAATGAACTGCACCAAAACCATGGCGCGCGCTTCGGTAGAGCCCTTTTCAATGCCCAGATCGAAGTCGTTCATGTTGTGGACTTCCATACCGACCAGTGCGGCATGCACCGTGCCACTGGCCACGTCTTTCAGGGTGCGCTTCATCAGCTCGACGAAGCCCTCTTCGCTCCAGCAACCGGTGGCGGGGTCGAGCAGCTTTTTGCGGTGCGCCCGGCTGGACTCGGCGAGCAGACTTTTTTGGTTGTCTGACATGGCATTCACGCGCAGCTCAGACTCCACCATATGGGCCAAGTCGGCCATGGTTTCTAAATCTTCGCTGCTAAAAGTGCGCGGCATGGTGTCCATCACGCACAGGGTGCCAACCCGCAGACCGGGCGCAATTTCCAGCGGCCAACCAAAATACGAGCGAATATGGGGTGGCCCTGTCACCAAGGGGTTGTCGGTGAAACGGCCGTCTAAAAGTGTGTCGCGCACTTGAAACACTTCGGCGCTGCCAATAGCGTGGTCGTAAAAAGAATTATTCCGAGTCATTTCAGACACACTCAAGCCTTGCGCTGAGCGAAACCACGCGGTGTCGTCTTCGAGTATGGAAATCAGAGCAATGGGCACATGCAACATTCGCCGCGCCATGCGGGTAATGCGGTCAAAACGCTCTTCGTGGGGGATATAAGCGCACATGGCTGCACGCAAGGCTGCGAGGCGCTCTTCTTCGTTGCCTGCAACGGGCGCTATTTGGTAATCCATGGACTTTATAGCCTCTTGTTTATCGGAAATGCATCATACAAAGTATGCGAATAAATGCGTAAAACAGATTTTAATTTCTGCGATGTTCCGCTTTAAATGTGCATTGGTACGCACAACGTTGCATTGCTGCAGCAATAACTTACTCCCACTCAATAGTGGCCGGTGGCTTGCTCGACACATCGTAGGTTACGCGGTTGATACCACGCACTTCATTGATGATGCGGCCCGAGACTTTCTTGAGCAAGGCATAGGGCAACTCGGCCCAGTCGGCCGTCATAAAGTCGCTGGTTTGCACGGCGCGCAGAGCCACCACGTAGTCGTAGGTGCGGCCGTCGCCCATCACGCCTACACTTTTCACCGGCAAGAACACAGTGAAGGCTTGGCTAGTAAGTTCGTACCAGTTTTTGCCAGAAGCTGCGTCTTGAAAATTGCGCAATTCTTCGATAAAAATCGCATCGGCACGGCGCAACAAATCGGCGTATTCTTTTTTCACTTCACCCAAAATGCGTACCCCCAGACCGGGCCCGGGGAAGGGGTGGCGGTAGACCATGTCATGCGGCAGGCCCAGGGCTACGCCCAGTTCGCGCACTTCGTCTTTGAACAAATCGCGCAGCGGCTCTAAGAGTTTGAGGCCCAGTTGCTCGGGCAAGCCGCCTACATTGTGGTGGCTCTTGATGGTCACGGCTTTCTTGCTTTTGGCCCCACCCGACTCGATCACGTCAGGATAAATTGTGCCCTGGGCCAAGAAGCTTGCTCCTTTTTTGCTAGCGTCCGACGCAGTAAGGGCGAGCGCTTGCGCCTTAAAAACTTCGACAAACTCGCGCCCAATGATCTTGCGTTTGGCCTCGGGTTCGCTCACACCCGCTAGGTGGCCGAGGAACTGTGCCTCGGCATCAACGCGAATCACCTTGGCCTTGAGCTTGCCAACAAACATCTCCATCACCATGTCGCCTTCATTCAGGCGCAAGAGGCCGTGGTCAACAAACACGCAGGTGAGCTGGTCGCCGATGGCGCGGTGGATCAGCGCTGCCGCCACCGAGGAATCGACCCCGCCACTGAGGCCCAAGATCACCTCTTCATCGCCCACTTGTTGGCGGATTTTTTCAACGGCCTCGGCGATATGGTTTTTCATCACCCAGTCGGGCTGGGCGGCGCAAATACCCAAAACGAAACGATTCAAAATGGCTTTGCCCTGCTCCGTGTGCGTGACTTCGGGGTGGAATTGCAAGGCGTAGAACTTGCGCAGCTCGTCGGCCATGCCAGCAATCGGACAACTCTCAGTACTGGCCATTAGCTGGAAGCCCGCAGGCAGCTCGGTCACCTTGTCGCCATGGCTCATCCACACGTTGAGCATGCCCTGCCCTTCTGGCGTGGTGTAGTCAGCAATGTCTTGCAGCAGCGCCGTGTGGCCACGGGCGCGTACGGCCGCATGGCCAAACTCGCGTTGATGGCCGCCTTCGACCTTGCCGCCCAGTTGCAGGGCCATGGTCTGCATGCCATAGCAAATGCCCAGCACAGGCAGACCCAACTCAAACACGGCGTCGGGCGCTTTGTCGGCGGCTTCTTCGTAGGCGCTGGCATGGCTGCCCGAGAGAATGATGCCTTTTAAGCTGCCGTCTTGGGCGTAGTCACGCAGCCACTCGCTGCTCACGTCGCAGGGATGGACTTCGCAAAACACATGGGCCTCGCGCACGCGGCGGGCAATCAGCTGGGTGACTTGGGAGCCGAAGTCGAGAATCAGAATTTTGTGGTGCATGGGGTTTAGCTGGAAGATACGAGGTTGGCGCTGGCCAAGCGTTTGCGCCGCTCGCTGCGAAAGTGCACAAAGGCAAACAGCAAGGCCATGCTTTGCAGCACGGCGCAAAAGTAAAACGGCGTGCCCATACGCCAGTCGCCACGCGGCAGATGCGAGACCATGGCCAGCAAAGGTGCACCGATTAAAGGAGCGATGACGGCCATCAGGCTGTTCAAGCTGCTCACTGCGCCCAAAGTGCGGCCCTGGGTCGTGGGGTCGGCTGCGTTGGAGATGATGCTTTGGATCGACGCCGTCACGGTAGCGCCGAGCAAGTTGGCAAAAATCACCACGTACATCATCCAACCCTCGGTGACGGCACCAAAGGCCACAAAGGCCAGGGTCGACGAAATCAAGCCTGCCACGGCTATGCGCTGCGGCGTAAAGCGCTTGAGCAGTTTGCCCAGCAAATAGCCCTGCACAAAGGCCGACATGATGCCCACCGCAAACAAAGACCAACCGTTTTCAGCCGGGCCCCAGCCAAACTTAAAACTGGCGTACAGCACCCAGCAGGTGTACATGACAAACTGGGCCAAGCCAGCGCACAAGATCACCGCCACCAACATGCCCACACCCTTGAGCTGACTCAAGCGCAGCAAGGCAGTGAAGGGGTTGGCTGACTTCCAGCTAAAGGCCTGTCGGCGCTCTACCGGCAAAGACTCGGGCAAGACAAAGTAGCCGTAGACTAGGTTGAGCAAGGCCAAGCTGCCCGCCACAAAAAACGGCAAATGCACATTGACGGCACCGAGCAAACCGCCCATCACCGGGCCCAAAATAAAGCCTACGCCGAACATGGCACCCAGCATGCCAAAGCGCTTGGCGCGTTGCTCTGGGCTGGAGATGTCGGCCACATAGGCATTGGCCACCGACTGATTGGCTTGCATGGCACCGCTGAACAAGCGCACCACGATCAACATCCACAAAGCCGTGGCCGTAGCGGTGACAAAAAAGCTCAGCGCCAGCGCGCAAAAGCCCAGCAACAGCACCGGCCTGCGGCCATAGCGGTCGGACAGCGCACCCAGAATCGGCGAGCTAAAAAAGTTGGCCAAACTGAACGCAAAAGTGGTAGCGCCAAACCAAAAGGCTTGGTCGGCCTGCGAGCCGGTAAAGGTGCCCACCAAGACCGGCAGCACGGGGATCATCAGGCCAATGGAGATCATGTCGATCAGCACCGTGACCATGATGAAGGGCATGGCTGCGTTGCGCTTGCCCGCTGGAGCCGGGACGGGTGTGGGTGAAGTTGCGCTCAAGGGGTGGTTCTCAGGTTGTACTCAATCAGTCGGCCCGATAGTTGGGCGCTTCTTTGGTAATTTGCACGTCGTGCACGTGGCTCTCGCGGATGCCTGCCGAGGTGATCTCGACAAACTCAGCTTGGTTTTGCATGTCGGCAATGGTGGCGCAGCCGCAGTAGCCCATGCTGGCGCGCACGCCCCCGGCCATCTGGAAGATGATGGAGACCATGCTGCCTTTGTAGGGCACGCGGCCTTCAATGCCCTCGGGCACCAGCTTGTCGGCATTGGGGTTACCGGTGGTGGCTTCTTGAAAATAACGGTCGGCGCTGCCCTGCTGCATGGCGCCGATGCTGCCCATGCCGCGGTAGCTTTTGTAGCTGCGGCCTTGGTACAAAACAATTTCACCGGGCGATTCTTCGGTGCCCGCGAACATGCCGCCCATCATCACGGTGCTGGCACCAGCCGCAATGGCTTTGGCAATGTCGCCGCTGTAGCGTATGCCGCCGTCGGCAATCAGCGGGACGCCGCTGCCCAGCAGTGCGGTGGCTACGCTGTCAATCGCCATGATCTGCGGCACGCCCACCCCTGCCACAATGCGCGTGGTGCAGATCGAGCCGGGGCCAATGCCCACCTTCACCGCGTCTGCGCCCGCCTCGGCCAAGGCCAAGGCCGCAGCGCCGGTAGCGATGTTGCCGCCGATTACGTCCACCTGCGGGTAATTACGCTTCACCCAGCGCACCCGCTCGATCACGCCCTGGCTGTGGCCGTGCGCGGTGTCTACCACCAAGGCGTCTACACCGGCCCGCACCAAGGCCTCGACCCGCTCCTCGGTGCCCTCGCCCACGCCCACGGCTGCGCCCACGCGCAAGCGGCCTGCTGCGTCGCGCGCGGCGTTGGGGAAGCTGGTTTGCTTGGTGATGTCTTTCACCGTGATCAAGCCCTTTAACTCCCAGGCGTCGTTGACGACCAAGAGGCGCTCCAACTTGTGCTTGTTGAGCAGGCCGCGTGCCTCGGCGGGTGAGCTGCCCTCGCGCACAGTGATGAGCTTGTCGCGTGGGGTCATGATCTCGTGCACGGCCACGTCAAGGCGGGTTTCAAAGCGCAAGTCGCGCCCCGTGACAATGCCTACCACCTGGCTACCGTCGCAGACCGGAAAGCCCGAAATGCCCAGCTGCTCTTGCATGGCCAGCACTTGGCGCACCGTGTGGCTGGGGGTGATGACCACTGGGTCGCGCAGCACGCCGCTTTCAAAACGCTTGACGCGCGACACCTGGGCAGCTTGTTGCTGCGGCGTGAGGTTTTTATGAATGATGCCCATGCCTCCCTCTTGGGCGATGGCAATGGCCAAACGGGCCTCGGTAACAGTGTCCATGGCCGCTGAAACCAGGGGCAGGTTCAGTTGAATGTTGCGCGACAGGCGGGTGGCTAGAGAGGTGTCCTTGGGCAGGACTTGGGAGAAGGCTGGCACCAACAACACGTCGTCGAAGGTGAGCGCTTTACCGAGCAGACGCATGTAGAGGCTCCAAAAGCCAAATTGTACCCGTGCACCGGCCACACTTTGCATTGCAAGGGCATGCAAATGGGCCTGCACAGAGGTACACTGCGGGCCATGAAGAAATTGCACAGTGCTCTTTTGGCGTTCTTATGCGTAGCCTCGTTCAGCGTGGCTGCGCAGTGGATATGGGTTGACAAAGACGGACGCAAGGTTTTTAGCGACCGCCCTCCTCCTGCTGACATTGCTGACAAAAGCATCCTCAAGCAGCCCCTGCTCGCCAAAGCGGTAAGCACCTCGCCTGCTGCTGCAATGGCGGGGGTTGATGTACCCGCTGGCGCCGCCAGCGCTGCTTCTGCTGCCAAGCCCGCATTGGCCAAAACCAGTGGCAAAGACGCCGGCCTAGAGGCCAAAAAGAAAGAAGCCGAAGCGCAAGAAGCGGCCAAGAAAAAGGCCGAAGATGAGAAAAACAAACTCGCCAAGGCCGACAATTGCGATCGCGCCCGCAAAGGCAAAGCCACCCTCGACTCGGGCATTCGCATCCAAAGCACGAACGACAAAGGCGAGCGCGAATTCATGTCGGACACGGGCCGCGCGGCTGAAGGCCAACGCCTGAGCGAAATTCTCAAAGACTGCGCTTAGGCGCACCATCTGTGCATGTGTAGCTATTGAATTTATAGCATTTGCCGCACTACATGCAGGCTCCGTGAACCCCTTTCGGCGCATGCACTGATTGCACCCGGCCTGGCGCTGGGGACTCAATAACCCGCTTTGGCTCCCGGCCTTTTCGTCGCAAACAAGCCACTACCCCGGCTCCCCTGCTGGGCAAAGCGCTCGCGCCGCGCCAGCTTGGGGTCTACGGTGAGCGGGCGGCAAATCTCGACCCGGTCACGGTCTTGCAACACATCGCCCAGCTCGGCCTTGCGGCCCCAAATGGCCAAGCCCAGGTCTTGCGGTGGGCCACTCGCGTTGGATGCGGGAGAGCTTTCGCTCATAAAAGTTTCGCTCATCGGTGTGCTAATGCGCGCAAGCAAGCTGCTATGCCCGCTGGCGCAGATGGCGTCTTGCACCGTAGCACCTGCTGGCAAACTGCCGCGCCACTGCTGTACTGCGCGCGGCGCGTCGGCGTAGAACACGCTCACCCTGAGCTTTGCGGTGGCGTCAGGCATAGACCTGCTCAGCCCGTTTGACAAAAGCGTCCACCATGCTGCCGGCGATTTTGTCGAACACCGGGCCGACCAAGGCGGCCAGTGCGCGGTTGTTAAAGCCATAGTTCAAACGCAGGGCGACACGGCAGGCGCGTTGGGATGGGCTCATGCTTGCTATGGTACTGGTAGCATCCCATGCAGCATTGGCGGGCGTTGCAGGGCCAATCGGCGTAAAGCTCCAGGCCCCATCGAGCTGCGAGAAGGGCCCATCAACCAAGGCCATGCCCACATGCAAGCTGCCACCTGGGCCCTGCCCGTGGGTGTTGCGGGTGCTAAAGCTTTGGTGCAGGCCCGCCAGGGCAATGCCAATGCGCGCGGTGGCACCGCTGGCGTCTTGCGCCAAGACCTCGGCACGGTCGCACCAGGGCAAAAACGCCGGGTATTGGGCAATATCGGTCACCAAGGCAAACATTTCTTCTGCGCTGTACCAAATAAGGACGGATTTCTCTACAGTTTTCATAGAATAGGCTTTAGCCTTATTGTAGGCAGACCCAACCCACACTATGGCTAGCAAACCCGATCTTTCCCAACGCATTGCCGACAACAAAAAAGCCGTCTTCAACTATTTCATTGAGGAACGCTTTGAAGCGGGCATGGTGCTCGAAGGCTGGGAGGTCAAGTCCCTGCGCGAAGGCAAGGTGCAGCTGACCGACGGCTACGTGGTGGCGCGCAATGGCGAGCTGTTTTTGCTGGGCTGCCAGATCAACCCCCTGGGCACGGCCAGCACCCATGTGCGGCCCGACGCGGTGCGCACCAAGAAGCTGCTGCTCAAGAAGGACGAGATTCGCCGCCTGATCGGCAAGGTCGAACAAAAAGGCTACACCCTGGTGGCACTGAACCTGCATTGGAAGGCGGGCAAGATCAAGGCCGACATTGGCCTGGCCAAAGGCAAGGCCGAGCACGACAAGCGCGACACCATCAAAGACCGCGAAGGCAAACGCGAGGTTGAGCGCGCGATGAAGAGCCGCAGCCGCTAGCACTTGCAGCTGGCATAGCTTCTGGTGCAAGATGGTATGCCTTGGCCCTGTAGCCGCCCAAGTTGACGTGAGACCCCATAAAGGAATATCATGGATACGAAACAGCACGACGAACATGAGCGGATTCACCCCCATGCTGGCAAGAATGCACAATCCCAAGCACCGCAGAGCGTCGGCAAGGAAGGCCTAGCGGTATTGAAGGATCCCGTTTGCGGAATGACGGTAACAGACCAGTCCCTTCAGCACGCTGCATACATGGGGCATACATTTTTCTTCTGCAGTCCCCATTGCAAAGTGAAGTTTGAGGCCAACCCCAAACAGTATGTGGAAGACCACGCCGACGAGCTGAGCACAAAGCCAAGCGCACAGGGAGCGATTTACACCTGTCCCATGCACCCCGAAATTCGTCAAGACCATCGGGGCAGCTGCCCCAAATGCGGCATGGCGTTGGAGCCGATGATCCCAGCGCTCGGGGATGAAGACCAGCTTGAGCTGCGTGACTTTCAGCGGCGTTTCTGGTGGACGCTTCCACTCACCAGCTTGGTTTTTTTACTCGCTATGGCGGGGCATCGCCTTCATTGGCTGGACATGGCAGTGCAGAGCTGGGTCGAGTTTGCGCTGGCAACACCCATCGTTTTCTGGGCGGGTTGGCCATTTTTTGTACGCGCTGGACAATCCATCGCGCAGCGCAGTCCGAATATGTGGACTTTGATCGGTCTTGGTACGGGGGCAGCCTATCTCTACAGCGTAGCGGCCACTATTCAACCTGAAATATTTCCAGATTCGTTTATTTCCATGCGACGGGTGTCCGTGTATTTCGAGGCGGCTACCGTCATCATTTCGCTAACGCTCTTGGGTCAAATATTGGAGCTCAAGGCGCGCGCACAGACATCGGCAGCCCTCAAATCATTACTGGGCTTGGCACCGAAGACAGCGCGCCGATTAAACCCCGATGGCACTGAACAAAATTTGGAGCTCTCACAGGTTCGGCCAGGCGACTTATTGCGGGTGCGTCCTGGTGAAAAAGTTCCTGTCGATGGTGTGGTTACCGAAGGTAGTAGCGCAATTGATGAATCCTTGTTAACCGGTGAGCCACTGCCTGTCAGCAAACGCTTGGGCGATGAACTCATTGGCGCAACACTCAACACCAGTGGCAGCTTGATCATGCAAGCTAAAAAGGTAGGCGCCGATATGGTGCTGTCCCAAATTGTGCAAATGGTCGCACTGGCCCAGCGTTCTAGAGCGCCGATGCAACGCATGGCGGATGTAGTGGCTGGCTACTTTGTCGTGGGAGTTGTCAGTATTGCTGTCTTGACTTTCATTGGATGGGGACTTTGGGGCCCTGCGCCCAGTTGGGTATATGGCTTGATCAACGCGGTCGCGGTATTGATCATCGCTTGTCCTTGTGCACTCGGATTGGCCACGCCCATGTCCATCATGGTGACCACTGGAAAGGGAGCGACACAGGGCATTTTGTTTCGTGACGCAACGGCCATTGAAAACCTGCGCAAAGTCGACACGCTGATTATCGACAAGACGGGAACTTTGACCGAAGGGCATCCCCGTTTTGAAAAGACAGTGCCAAGTCCTGGGTACGAAATAGATGAGGTCTTGCGCTTGGCCGCAAGCCTTGACCAAGGAAGCGAGCATCCGTTGGCAGCCGCTATTGTGGCAGCCGCACGCGACCGGCAGCTGGTATTGGACACACCAGAGAATTTCGAGTCAGCTTCTGGAATCGGCGTGCAGGGTCTAGTTGCAGGAAAGCATTTGGTTTTGGGCAATATTGCTTTGATGCGACAAATGAACATCGCGGTGGATGCGTTGAAGGCCGACGCAGAGACTCTGCGCGCCGAGGGTGCCAGTGTCATGCACCTTGCAGTCGATGGAAAGCTTGCCGGCGTGCTCGCTGTGTCCGATCCAATCAAACCCAGTTCATTCGAAGCTATTAAGGCACTCAAAACGGCGGGCATTCGCATAGTGATGGCAACCGGTGATGGCCTGACCACGGCCAAGGCAGTTGCTGCCAAACTCGGCATTCACGAGGTGCATGGCGAGGTGACGCCGCAAGACAAACTCGTACTGGTCCAACAATTGCAAAAAAAAGCCCATATCGTTGCCATGGCGGGTGACGGAATCAACGATGCCCCTGCTCTGGCAGCGGCCAATGTGGGCATTGCGATGGGAACAGGCACAGATGTCGCAATGAACAGCGCACAGCTTACCTTAGTCAAAGGGG
>CANFOR010000048.1 GCA_947448675.1 Betaproteobacteria bacterium | reverse complement strand
CCAGCGGCGGCGGTAGAGCAAAATAAATTTCATGCTTTAGCGCCCCCGCATACGCAAGACTTTGAGTCGTACAAATTCAATGTGCTGCTGCAAAATATACAGGCGTTGCATGAGCTCGGGCGGGGTTGGAAAGCTGTGCACGTCGAATTCCATTGTTTTCAAACGCGAGTGGTATTTGCTCAGGTCCAGGCCCGAGGGCGACTCTTGCGCCAAGTCGTGCTCAATGTATTTCAGCTCACCATACCAGCGGTTGACACGGCTCTCCATCAGCCAGCTGGCATAAGCAGGTAACAGGCGCGCCAATGCGATGCCCAGCAGCACAATGGGCAGTACCAGCAAGAGCACCCGCCACAAGGCTTGCACTGACCAAAAGCCCAGGCGCTGCTCTAACCAGGGCAAGCCGTGCAATAGGGTTTGGCGTGCCTCGGGCGCTACCGGGAAGTCGGCCTGGCCTAAATTGGGAAAGTCGCCCGCCTTGTAGAAGGCCCCGCCCCGTTGGTGTACTTCGGTAGCAACTTGGGTGGCCAAGCGTTTGAGCGCTGGGCTCAGACTCTCGCGCGCGACCAAGCTGGCGGTGGTGACCAGCATGCCAATGTCTTGGCGCGGAAACTTGCCATTGGGGTCGAGCATGCCCTGGGCCAGCATGCGCGACTCTAAGTACGGGATGCGTTCGGTTAATGCGGCGGCGTGGCGCAGGTGCACCAAGCCGATGCCCGGCGTGGCCAGCATGGCGTTCACCGCAGGCGCGCCGGGTGCCGAGACAAACATCGCCACATCGAGTTTGTTGTCAACCAGCGCGCGCACCGCGCCCATGCCAAAAGTATCGACCAACTGCAGGTCTTTCTCGCCCAAGTTGGCGCTTTCTAAGAGTTTGAGCGCGACCTTGCGGCTGCCGCTGCCCACAGGCCCAATCGACACACGCAGGCCCTGCAGTTGGGACAGAGAATCGAGCTCTTGCATGCGGGTAAAAATCCACACCGGTTCGATGTCTATATTTGCCAGGGTTTGTACCGCGCTGCTGCTGCCTATGGGGCTGCTGGTGAGGGAGCCAAACCCGCCTTGCACCAAGGCCAAATCGACACCGCTGGCCAAGTCGCTGATGCGGGCCATGTTTTCTACCGAACCTGCGGATGGCAGCACTTGCAGCGTGATCCCATGTTCGGCAAATTTTTGCGCATAAAGCTGGGCGTTGGCGAAGTAAATGCCCTCGGGCGCGCCCGTGCTAATGCGCAAGTGTTGGCTGGGAATGGGAAACACCCAGGCCCAAAGCAGGCCTATGGCGGCGGTGGCCAGTAGTGCCAGTGGCAGGTAGACCCAAAGCCAGGGGCGTTGGTAAAGCTGGGCAAGTCGCACGCAAGGCCTTTGAAGCGCTGAATGTCTTGTTTATAACGCAAGCAGAGGCGAACGCCGATGCGCTACGTGAATACTTCACATTCCTGCGTAATTGGGCCCGCCGCCGCCCTCAGGCGTGACCCAAACAATGTTTTGCGTCGGGTCTTTGATGTCGCAGGTTTTGCAGTGCACGCAGTTTTGCGCATTGATCTGCAAACGGTCTTGGCCAGCGTCGGTCTTGACGAACTCATACACGCCTGCGGGGCAGTAGCGGCTTTCGGGGCCCGCGTACAAGGCCAAGTTGGTGGCCACCGGCACGGCTTCGCTCTTCAGCGTCAAATGCGCAGGCTGGTTCTCGGCGTGGTTGGTGTTGCTGATGAAAACGCTGCTGAGCCGGTCAAACGTCAGCTTTCCGTCGGGCTTGGGGTAGGCAATTGGTAGGCAGTCTTTGGCGGGCTTTAAGTAAGCGTGGTCGGGTTTGTCACGGCGCAGCGTCCAGGGGATGCGCCCGCGCAGCGCAAACTGCTCGACACCGTTCATGATGGTGGCAGCCACTAAGCCGCGCTTGAACCAAGTTTTAAAGTTGCGCGCCTTGTGCAGCTCGGTGTGCAGCCAGCTCTTTTCAAAAGCTGCGGGGTATGCGGCCAACTCGTCGTGTTGACGGCCTGCAGTGACTGCATCAAATGCTGCCTCAGCGGCCAACATGCCGGTCTTGATGGCGGCGTGACTGCCCTTGATGCGGCTGACGTTCAAGTAGCCCGCCTCGCAGCCCACCAGCGCGCCACCCGGGAACACGGTTTTGGGCAAAGACAAAATGCCGCCTGCGGTAATGGCCCTTGCGCCATAGGCCAGTCGTTTGGCAGGCTTGATACCTTTGGCTTCATCGCCTTCAAGATACCAGCGGATATTGGGGTGCAACTTCCAGCGCTGCATTTCTTCAAACGGGCTGAGCCAGGGGTTGCTGTAGTCAAGTCCCGTGATAAAGCCCAGCGCTACTTTGTTGTCTTCGGCGTGGTACAAAAACGCCCCACCATAGGTGTTGTTGTCCATCGGCCAACCAGCGGTGTGCATGACAAAACCCGGTTGGTGGCGGGCCGGGTCGATCTCCCACACTTCTTTAATGCCAAGCCCATAGCTCTGCGGGTCTTTGCCTGCGTCGAGTTTGAATTTTTCTATCAGCTGCTTGCCCAGGTGGCCACGTGCGCCTTCGGCAAACACGGTGTACTTGGCGTGCAGCTCCATGCCGAGTTGAAAGTCGCCGGTGGGCTCGCCGTCTTTGCCCACGCCCATATTGCCGGTGGCTACGCCCTTCACCGATCCGTCGTCGTTGTATAAAACTTCTGCGGCCGCAAAGCCAGGGAAAATTTCTACGCCCAGTGCTTCGGCCTGCTCGGCCAACCAGCGCGTCACCGCTCCCAAACTGACAATGTAATTGCCGTGGTTTTGAAAGCAACTGGGCAAGAACATATTGGGAACACGCAGGCTGCTTTTTTCGCCCAAGAATATCATCGCGTCGTCGGTCACGGCTTGGTGTAGGGGTGCACCGCGCTCCTTCCAGTCGGAAAAAAGCTCGCTGATGGCAATCGGGTCCATGATGGCGCCGCTCAAAATATGCGCGCCCGGCTCCGAGCCTTTTTCCAGCACCACTACCGAGACCTCGCTACCCTTGGCTGCTGCCAATTGCTTGAGGCGAATCGCCGTGGCCAAGCCGCCGGGGCCGCCACCGACGACGACCACGTCGTATTCCATGGCCTCGCGCGGGCCGAACTGGGTCAGAATGTCTTGAGGGCTCATGCTGTGGTCTCGCTGATAATCAAATCAATTTGGAACTGCAGGCATTTTAGTGGGCAGCGCCCATGGGCTTGGCAAAAACTTTATTCGCAACAGGAGCATCTTCATGGCATACAGCATCGACTTGGCGGGCCGCGTGGCCTTGGTGACGGGCGCGTCCAGCGGTTTGGGCGCACAATTTGCCCGCACATTGGCCAGCGCGGGAGCCGCCGTGGTGTTGGCCAGCCGCCGAGTCGACAAGCTCAAAGCCTTGCGCGCCGAGATCGAAAGCCAAGGCGGTGACGCCCATGTGGTCGAGCTCGACGTGACCAACCCCGACAGCATCAAGTCGGCCGTGGCGCATGCCGAAACCGAGGTCGGCTCGATCGACATCTTGGTCAACAACTCGGGCGTCAGCACCACCCAGCGCATCCAAGACGTAGCCGAAGAAGACTACGACTTCGTCTTCAACACCAATGTCAAAGGTGCATTTTTTGTAGCGCAAGAAGTGGGCAAGCGCATGCTGGCCCGCGCACGCGGCGCAGCGCCGGGCAGCTACACCGGCGGGCGCATCATCAACATCGCCAGCATGGCCGGCTTGAAGGTGCTGCCGCAAATTGGCGTGTACTGCATGAGCAAGGCCGCCGTGGTGCAAATGACCAAGGCCATGGCGCTGGAGTGGGGCAAGTTTGGCATTAACGTCAACGCGATTTGCCCAGGCTACATCGACACCGAGATCAACCACCACCATTGGCAAACCGAGCAGGGCCAAAAACTGGTGAACATGCTGCCGCGCAAACGCGTGGGCAAACCCGAAGATTTAGACGCCTTGATCGTGCTGTTGGCCAGTGGGCAAAGCCATTTTGTCAACGGCGCCATCATTGCTGCCGACGATGGGTTTGGCGTTTAACTTGGCATTGAAAGTTGCGCCGTGAAGTTCGTCCTCCCCGAGCAAAAAAAGCTGGTTTTTGAATGCCGCTTCCCCATCCGCTGGGGCGACATGGACGCCATGGGCCACGTCAACAACGCCAGCTACTTTCGCTACCTCGAAACCATTCGCATCGACTGGATGCACTCCATCTTGGGCCCGCTCAAGCCGCAGGGCGAGGGCCTGGTCATCGTCAACGCCTTTTGCAACTTCTACCAACAGCTGGTCTACCCGGGCGACGTGCTGGCCAAAATGTATGTCAGCGACCCAGCCCGCACCACCTTTGAAAGCTGGGCCACGCTAGAGCGTGCCGACCAGCCCGGCACTGTTTACGCCGCCGGCGGCGCAACCATGATTTGGGTTGACTTTGCCAGTCAAAAAGCTGCCAGCCTGCCCGATTGGCTGCGCAAAATTGCCGATGCTGCGCTATAAAATAAATAGCTGTTTGCGCACAACCAGTGCGCCTTGCAGACGTTTTTTTCCCTCAAAGGCGCACCTTCCTCCATACAGCTGTTGATACCTGCTAACGACTTGCACCCCGTGCATCCAAGGTTTTAATTTTGTTGGCAGTGCCGCAAAAGCGTAGACTGTGCTTCGAGCTTGGCGCTTTAACTTTTCTTTTGGCACTGAGCTCATGTGCCCAAACAATATTCAAGGAGTGAAAATCAAAAACTTTATCCAACTCACGCGCCACTTCGCCTTGCTTGCGCTTGTGTGCGCAGCACCTGGTTTTGTGGCTGCCCAACCGCGCGCTGCCTTTGACACAGCGGACATTGCACAACGTGCGGCCGCGCTGGAGACCAAACTCATCGCATGGCGACGCGACATCCACGAGCACCCTGAGCTGGGCGAGCAAGAGACGCGCACCGCTGCGCTGGTTGCAGCCCACCTGCGCGCACTGGGCATGGAGGTGCGCACTGGTGTGGGCGTGACCGGCGTGGTCGCAGTGCTCAAAGGCGGCAAACCAGGGCCAGTGGTGGCGCTGCGCGCGGACATGGATGCGCTGCCAGTGAAAGAGGCGGTGGCGCTGCCGTTCGCATCCACTGCGCGCGGCAAAAATAAAGGCGTTGACGTGGACGTGATGCACGCCTGCGGGCATGATGCGCACGTGGCGATTTTGATGGCCACGGCGGAGCTGCTAGCGGGCATGCGAGAGCAGATTCCTGGCACCGTGAAATTCATTTTTCAACCGGCTGAAGAAGGCCCGAGTTTGTTCACCCCGGACGGCAGCCAGATATGGGGTGCCAAGCGCATGTTGGCCGAGGGTGCGTTTGACAATCCGAAGCCCGCAGCAGTGTTTGGACTGCACATTACGTCCAGCCTACCCGCCGGGCGTATTGCCTATCGTTCGGGCACGCTGATGGCGGGTGCCGATGAGTTGCACATTACCGTCAACGGCAAACAAACCCACGGCGCGCAGCCGCATGCGGGCGTAGACCCGATTGTGGCCAGCGCGCAAATTATTATGGGACTGCAAACGGTAGTCAGCCGCCAAATCAATCCGTCCAAAGGCCCCGCCGTGGTGACCATTGGTGTCATCAATGGTGGATCGCGGTTCAACATCATCCCCGACAAAGTGCAGATGAGCGGCACGCTGCGCTTTATTGACGACGAGGTGGGCACGCAACTGCGTGAGCGCGTCGCCAAAACTGCCAGCCTGATTGCGCAGAGCAGTGGCGCCACGGCGGACACCAAAATTGTTGAGATTTACGCCCCCACCATCAATCCAGAAGGCATGACCGAACGCGCGCTACCAAGCCTGCGCGCGGCTGCCGAGAATGGCGTGATCGTGATGCAGGCAGCGGCGGGAGGGTCCGAGGACTTTTCAGAATTTGCAAAAGCAGTGCCGGGCTTCTTCTTCTTTCTCGGCGTCACGCCCAAAGACAAGCCAACGGCAACCGCCGCGCCCAACCACAGCCCGGCGTTTTTCGTCGACGAATCAGCGTTGATCGTGGGCGTGCGCGCACTGTCGGCACTGGCGCTGAATTTTTTGGTGGCGGAGCGCTGAGCGCGGTGGTGAAAGAACGCTCGGAGTTGTACCTCAGCGCGTCTGCCTACGCAGACACATGGAGCGCGGCGGGCAACTCGGTAACGCACAAGGTCGAGACGGCGGTGAACGCGAGTTAGGTAGGCGCGGATCGGGTTTGCTATGCCACGCTCGACAAAGACGATCAGAGTACCACGACCGCTCCGATGGTAAGCAACGACGGCAAGTCGCGCTTCAACTTACGCTGGTGTGCAAGCGCGTGGAGTAGTGCGATGCAGTGCTATTAAATAAATAGCTGTCTACGCACAACCAGTGCGCCTTGCCGACGTTTTTGTCCCTCGAAGGCGCACCTTCCTCCACACATCTGTGGATGCCTGCTAACAACTTGCAGCCTATTCATCCATAGTTTTGATGTTGTTGGCAGTGCTGCAAAAGCATACGCTTTACTGTGAGCTTGGCGCTTTTCCTTTTCTCCTTTTCTATTTGCACTGGGCTCTTGTGCCTAACCCATATTCAAGGAGTGAACATGAAAAACTTTACTTTTGCACCCACCGTTTCCCTGGCCCTGCGCGCTGCGCTGCTGCTCGCTGCCGCCTCGCAAGCGGCCTGTAATGAGGGCAGCGACTTGTCTGCCATGGCGCAAAGCGCAGGCGCGGCCTCTGCGGCTTCGGCCCTGCCCAGCAGCGCCGTGGAACCGCTCAAGGCATTGGCCAATCGGCCCGACGACTACGCGCTGTTTGTGGCCGGTGTGACCGCGATGCAGCATTAAATGCAGTGCCCAAGCTACACCGCAATTGCTACGAAAGTGATAGCTGCTAACGCACGGTATATGCGCTTTGCAGCCGGTTTTTATTCGAAAACGACGCTGTTTTTAAGCCAACAAATCGTGCAAGCTGCGCGCTACCACCTTAGTCGCGCGGCGCAGGTCGTCTAGGTTCAGGCGCTCGTCGGCGCGCTTGGCGTGGCTCTCGAGCACGGTGCGCGGGCCCGCGCCGTAGACCACGCCGGGGATGCCCGCTTCGCCAAACAAGCGCACGTCGGTGTAGAGCGGGGTGCCGCTGGCACGAATGGGCTCGCCAAACACCGCGCTGGCGTTGCGCGTCAGCGCTTCTACCAAAGGCTTATTGCCCGGCAGCGGCGTCAGCGCGCGGGCTAGCAAGATGCGCTGGATGTCAACCTGGATGCCTGCGTCTGCGCGGCCTTGGTTAAAGCTGGCCACGGCGGCAGCGATCACTTGGCGGATGTTGGCTTCTACCTGGGTGGGGTCTTCTTCGGGGATCATGCGGCGGTCGAGCTTGAGCACCACCTTGCCAGGCACCACATTGGTATTGGTGCCGCCGTGCACCATGCCGACGTTCAAGTAGGGGTGGCCAATGCCTTCTACCTTGGACGTGGTTTGCTGGTACAGGGTGTTTTGCGCATACAGCGCGTTCAAGATGGCGGTGGCGCCCTGCAGCGCGTCGATGCCAGTGTGGGGCACGGCGGCATGGGCCATTTTGCCGTGCACGGTCAGCTGCATTTGCAGGCAGCCGTTGTGCGCGGTGACCACTTGGTAGCTAAAGCCCGCAGCAATCAGCAAGTCGGGCTTGACCAAGCCGTGCTGCAGCAGCCAGGCGGGGCCGACCTCGCCGCCAAATTCTTCGTCGTAGGTGAAGATGAGTTCAATGCCGCCTTGGCTTGGCTTGGCTACGGCTTCGAGCGCGCGGGTGGCAAAGGCAAAGGTAGCAAAGTCGCACTTGCTCACGGCGGCGGCGCGGCCAAAGAGTTGGCCGTTTTCGACTTCGCCACCGTAAGGGTTTTTGCTCCAACCCTCGCCGGGCGGTACCACGTCGCCATGGGCGTTCAGGCCTACGGTGATGCCGCCCGCGCCGTAGTGGCGGCGTGCCACCAAATTGGTGATGCTTTGCAGGCCCGCCGCCTGCACCAAGGCCTGCGGCACCTCGTGTTGCTCCACCGCAAGGCCCATGGCCTGCAGCAACTCGGCAGCGCGCAGCGCATGCGGCGTGTTGTTGCCCGGCGGGGTGTCAGTCGGCACTTGCACCAGGGCCTGGACAAAACGCACTTGCTCGTCAAAGTGGGCGTCGATCCAGGCCTCGAGTGCTTGATAGGTGGCTTGTTGGCTGGCGTGGTCGGTAGGGCTCATAGGGCGTGCGTCGTGGGTGTGCTTTAGGTGGGCTTCAAGGCGGATGTTGTGCAGCACATGCATGAAGGCTTCATAGGCCAATTGCATGTCGTCGCTGGTGGTGCTCTCGAGCGGGTTGTGGCTGATACCGCCGTTTTCGCCGCGCACAAAGAGCATGGCCTGGGGCATGATTTCGTGCAGCTTCATGGCGTCGTGGCCCGCGCCACTGGGCATGCGCTGCACCGGCAGGCCCAGGCTGGCCACGGCGGCCTCCCAGCGTTGCTGCCACACCGGGCTGCTGGGTGCAGCGGCGGCGCGCATGCTCTCGCTCACTTGCTGCTGTACGCCCCGGCGCGTGCAGATGGCGGCCAGCTCGGCCAATACGTCGTGCGCCAAAGCGTCGCGCTGGGCATTGGTCGGCGCGCGCAGGTCGAGCGTGAACTGGCAGCGCCCGGGCACCACGTTGACCGAGCCGCCGGGCACGGCCCACATGCCAATGGTGCCGACCGAGTCGCCGTCTTGTGCGGCGCGCCGCTCCAGGTAGAGCGAGAGTTCGGCCACCGCGGCGGCGGCGTCGCGCCGGCTGTGCATGGGCGTGGTGCCCGCGTGGCTGGCCGTGCCCCGCACCTCGCAGGCGTAGCGCAGGCTGCCGTTGATGGAGGTCACCACACCCAGCGGCAGGTCCAACGCATTGAGCACCGGGCCTTGCTCGATGTGCACCTCGACAAAGCCCAGGTAGTCGGCTGGGTTGCGCTGGGCCTTGGCAATGTCTTGCGGCTGCAGGCCAGCCTGCTGCATGGCCTCGCGCATGCTGATGCCTTGCGTGTCTCGCTGCTCCAACCACGCGCTTTGAAAGCTGCCGACCAGGGCGCTAGAGCCCAAAAACGTGGCCGGGTAGCGCTGGCCTTCTTCTTCGGCAAAGGCCACCAGCTCGATGCCAAAGGGCAGGCGCTGGCCTTGGCGCGAAAGCTCGCGCACGCAGAGCATGGGCACATAGATGCCCAAACGCCCGTCGTACTTGCCGCCATTGCGCACCGTGTCGTAATGGCTGCCAGTGAGCAAATACGGTGGCTGCTTTGCTGGTTGATTTTTAGGTTGTGTTTGAGCCTGATGGAGAGCGGAAATAGGCTGCGAAGGCGCATGGTTTGTGCGTAGGTAGCTATCGCTTTCATAGCGTCCCACCACATTGCCTACCGCGTCAATGTGCACGCTGTCAAAGCCGCTTTCTTGCATTTGCTGTGCAATGTGTGCAGCGCAGGCGCGGTGCGCATCGCTCAGGTAGGTCACGCTGAGCTGGCCTTGCGCGGCGTACTCGGGCTCGCTGTGCGCGGCCAGGGCTTCTTGCCAATCCCACAGCAAATGGCCCTGACTGGGCTGGGTGCCCAGCTTGTCGTGCAGGCGAATTTCTGCAATACGGTGCACATTGCGCAGGCCCTCTTGCAGTTCCCAGTCGGGGTGCCCCTGCAGGCGGCGCGCAAAGCACTGCAAGATGGTTTGCTTGGCCAAGCCAGTGCCACGCGGTCCGCGCACCGCCAAGATAAACGGAAAGCCAAACTTGGCTTGGTAAGCGGCGTTGAGCTGGGTGATCTGCGCCAGCTCTTGCGGCGTGCAAGCGGTGAGCCCGGCTTGGTTTTGCTCGCGTGTAGATTCTGCCGTGAGCGCTTGGCTTTGCATGGCCTTGCCTGCTAACTCGGGGTGGGCGCGCAGCAAGGCCAGCTGGGCCTCTCGGCCCGCAGCTTGCAGCACCTGCACCATGGCGTGTTTTAAGTGCGCGGCAGAGGCAAAGGGCCGCCGCGCCAGTGCGGCTTGGGCGATCCAGGGCGAGTGTTCGTACAGGCCGCCTAGCAGGGCTGCAGCTTCGCTGGCGCTGGCGGCGTTGAGTTGTTCGAGAGTGAATGCCATTTTTTATCCAGCGCTGGCTTCGCGGTACGGATGCACCGCATGCCAGTGGCGCGCAATGTCGATGCGCCTGCAGACCCAGACGTATTCGTGCTGGGCAATGTGGTCTAAAAAGCGCTGCAGCGCGATGATGCGCCCGGGTCGCCCGAGCAGGCGGCAGTGCATGCCGATGCTGAGCATTTTGGGGGCGTTCTGGCCCGCAGGGTCGCCCTCGGCGTAGAGCACGTCAAAGCTGTCTCGCAGGTAGGTAAAAAAGTCTTCGCCCTGCGCAAAACCTTGGGGTAGGGCAAAGCGCATGTCGTTGGTGTCCATGGCATAGGGCACGATGAGTTGCGGGGCGTGCGTGCCGTCGGTTTTTGGCACGTTTTGCCAAAAGGGCAGGTCGTCGCCGTAGTGGTCGCTGCTGTAGGCAAAGCCACCGTAGTCGGCCACCAGGCGCAGGGTGTTGGGGCTGTCGCGCCCGGTATACCAGCCTAGGGCGCGCTCGCCGGTGAGCTGCTCGATAGCCTGCATGCCCAGCTGCATGTGCGCACGCTCGGTGGCTTCGTCGATGCCCTGGTAGTTGATCCAGCGCCAGCCGTGGCAAGCGATCTCGTGGCCGAGTTCTTTAAACGCTGCTGTGAGCTCGGGGTGGCGTTGCAAGGCCATGCCCACGCCAAACACCGTGAGCGGCAGGCCGCGCGCGGCAAACTCGCGCAACAGCCGCCACACGCCAGCGCGCGAGCCGTATTCGTAAATGCTCTCCATGCTCAGGTGGCGCTCGGTAAAGCTGGGCGGGTTGAACATCTCGCTCAAAAATTGCTCGGAGCCTGCGTCGCCATGCAACACGCTGTTTTCGCCGCCTTCTTCGTAATTGAGCACAAACTGCACCGCGATGCGGGCCTTGCCCGGCCACTGGGCTTGCGGTGCGGTACGGCCGTAGCCAATGAGGTCGCGCGGGTAGGCGGGTGGTGCAGGGGGGTGCATGGTGCAGGGCTTTGGCAAGGGCGGTGGCTTGGGCTTTGAGGGGCGACTGTGCAGGCAATGGAAGTGTATACACTTTGCCCATTGTTTCACTGGAGAACGCCATGGGCCTGAGCACCCACGTACTAGACACCATGCACGGCTGCCCCGCAGCGGGCATGGCCGTGGCCCTGTACGCCACGCAAGGCAGCGCGCAAGGCGATGTTGCCAGCTTGGTCGCGCGCTATGTGCTCAACGCAGACGGTCGCACCGACGGCCCTTTGTACAGCAACGTGGAACTGCAAGCCGGTACCTACCGCCTAGTGTTCGACGTGGCGGCCTACTTCAAAGCCAAAGGCGTGCAACTACCCGAGCCCCATTTTTTGAACCGCGTGAGCCTGGACTTTGGCATTGCACATGCCGACCAGCACTACCATGTGCCCTTGTTGGTGAGCCCTTGGAGTTATTCGACCTACAGGGGGTCTTAGTGCCTGAACGCAAGTTTGTATTGCCAGCCGTTTTGAAGTGAGCCTAGCGCCGTTTTCTGACTAAGTAAAAGAGTCGGGTTTGCTTGCTAGTGCACTAGTAGCAGCCTAGAATTGAACCTAATCGCCTGGTAGTACGGTTACGCATTTCAAAGTCGCAGCGGTCAAATACCGCTTTCGGAAGTCAGGTGTTTTTTGCTACGACGGGTATGGTGCTGTGCAGGGCGATAGTCGGCTGACTTCCGCAACTTACTGTGACGGAGATTGCCATGTTCAAACATATCTTGATTCCTACCGACGGCTCCGAATTGTCGAAGATCGCCATTCAAAATGGAGTGCAGTTCGCCAAAGAAGCCCATGCCAAAATCACAGGCCTGACGGTGACGCCACCCTTCCATTACATGGGACGCGATGCTCTGCAAATCAATGACTCTGTTGAGCAATATGGGGTTGATACCAAGGCACTTGCAGATCGCCATCTTCAAGTGCTGAAAGATGAAGCCCATAAGGTGGGGGTCGACTGCGACGTGCTCCATTGCACTAGCGAGCACCCCTATGAAGAGATCGTCAAAACCGCCGAGGCACGCCATTGTGACGTGATTTTTCAGGCCTCGCATGGCAGACGTGGGGTGAGTGCGCTGATTTGGGGTAGCGAAACCCAAAAAGTACTGACGCACTCCAAAATCCCAGTGCTAGTGTTTCGCTAGCCTGCACAACCCTGCCATAGACCAAACGGGTATTCACCCATTTGGTCTATGCCGCTGGCATCACCAAAAAAAGTAGGCATCCAAAAAAATTTGGGATGCTGAGGTGTCAATTCGACATCCATTTTCCTCTGTAATTATTCAGATTGGAAAAATAATGAAAACAGAATCTTTTAACTCTCCGCTGCGCATACTTTCATATGTTTTTGTCTTAGCCTTGTTAACGGCTTGGCACAGCGCAATGGCGGTGCCTTCCTTTGCGCGCCAGACGGGTCAAAGCTGCGTGGCTTGTCACGCAGGAGGACAGTTTCCAGAGTTGACGAACTACGGGCGACTCTTCAAATTGACGGGGTACACCATGGGTGATCGCGGCAATCCGCTGGCTGCTATGGCCATTGTTGACGTCACCCGCACGCGCAACAATCAAGACAGTTCGGGCAACACGTTGTCAGTCAAAGATGGGCAATTTATTTTGGACTACGGCAGCATTTTTACTGCCGGAAAACTCACTGACAACCTAGGTGGTTTTGCCCAGTTCACTTACGCCAATTACGACAACCAAGACAGTGCAGGAAAATGGCACGGCCATTGGGGTTCGGATAACTTTGACTTGCGTTACGCTAGACGGAAATTCGATCCTAACCGTGATTTTATCTGGGGCTTGGCGTTGAACAACAACCCTGGCGTGCAGGACGCATGGAATAGTTTGCCAGCCTGGGGCTACCCCTATGTCAGCACTACCCAGGGCGCATTTGGCGGCATGCCAGCTTCCACCCTGCTCGAAGGTGCCTTGGCTCAGCAAGTGGCAGGTGTTGGGGCATATTTTTATTTGAACCAGCATCTCTATGCAGAATTAACCAGCTACAACACGGCAAAAGCCGGATGGTCTTTCCTGAGTATCGGCAATAGGGCGGGTGACCCGATTCATCCCCTGACCTTCCTGGACGGTTCCAGTCCCTACTGGCGTTTGGCATACACGCGGGAATTGGGCGCGCACAACATGATGGTGGGCATGTTTGGCATGCATGCGGGTGTGTTGCCTTTTGATGGTAATAACCAACCGATGTATGGCAATAGAAGCAGCCATTACAGAGATGTGGGCTTGGATGCGCAGTACCAATACATCCTTGCGCCGCATACGCTGACGGCGCAGTTCCGTAATATCCGCGAAAAAATCAATGACAACACACTCACACTTTATGCAGGTCCAGCCACATTGAACTCTACTCGGCTCAAACTGAGCTATGTATTTCGTAATAAATACGGTGCCAGTCTTGCCTTAAGTAATTTAGTGGGCAGCGCTGATTCGATTGCCTACGCAACCAGTGCAAACAGCGTGCCCAACACCCGAATGTGGACACCGGAACTGTTTTATTTGCCGATGCAAAATTTACGCCTTGGAGTGCAATACAACGCATTCACACGCTACATGGGCAGCGCGACTAACTACGATGGCAACGGTCGCAACGCCAGCGATAACAACACCTTGTATGTTTATGCGTGGGCGGCATTTTGAACTCGATGCCGCTGTTTATTCCACAGGCAACATTTTTTCTAGGCTTGATATGAAAAACACGATCACCACTTCTTCTCGTGGTTTGTTGATCTTGGTAGCTTCCCTACTGGCTGCGTGTTCCGACATTGACCAGAACCGGGGCGTCAATAATCCTAGTTTGAACGGACAGACACTTGTTGCGCAGGTGTGTTCGAATTGCCACGGGCTGACAGGAGAGTCGGTATCGCCGGAATTTCCGAAGCTCAATGGCCAGCAGCGCGCCTACCTGGTGTCACAGCTCACCGACTTCAAGGGCCATCTGCGCAGTGATGCCCAAGGAACTGCCTATATGTGGGGTTTCACCAACCTCACACCTGAGCAAATTGATCAGCTTGCCGATTATTTTTCTGCACAACTGCCCATGCGAAGGCCCGCAGCGTCGACGTTATCACTGAACCGGGGCGAATTGATATTCAAGTCAGGTCTGCCTGATCTCGGTGTCGCTCCTTGCAGTGCGTGTCATGGAGCCCTAGGCGAAGGTAATGCCGCATTACCTCGATTGGCTGGGCAGCATACAAGTTACATCGCGGCTCAAATCTTGGTGTTCCAACACTCCGACGCTAGACCCCGTGGCGAAGCCATGAAGCAGGTGACGCATCTGCTTTCGCAAGATGACAGTACGGCGGTGGCCCGCTACATTGCTTCGCTTGGTGCGTCGCAGCAGTAGAAATTTTTCCTGCGTCGCGCCAAGTGATGGTGTCGATGTGCTGT
>CANFOR010000047.1 GCA_947448675.1 Betaproteobacteria bacterium | reverse complement strand
GGCCACACCGTGGTGCTCAACAAGATGCGCCAGCTTCAGGATCTCGGCCATACCGTCATCTTTCTGATCGGCGACTTCACAAGCCTGATCGGCGACCCGTCCGGCCGCAACACCACCCGCCCGCCGCTCACGCCCGAGCAGATCAAAGCCAACGCCGAAACCTATTGCCGCCAAGCCAGCTTGGTGCTCGACCCGAGCAAGACCGAGATTCGCTACAACAGCGAATGGAGTGACCCGCTGGGCGCGCGCGGCATGATCCAACTCGCAGCCAAGTACACCGTGGCGCGGATGATGGAGCGCAACGACTTTCACGACCGCTTTCATGCCAACACGCCGATCAGCGTGCACGAGTTTTTGTACCCGCTGATGCAGGGCTACGACAGCGTGGCGCTCAAGAGCGACCTGGAACTCGGCGGAACCGACCAAAAATTCAACCTGCTGGTGGGCCGCCACCTGCAGCAAGAATACGGCCAGGAGCCGCAATGCATTTTGACCATGCCCCTGCTCGAAGGCCTAGACGGCGTGGAAAAAATGAGCAAGAGCAAGAACAACTACATCGGCATCAGCGAAGAGCCCAACACCATGTTTGCCAAGGTGCTCAGCATCTCCGACGTGCTGATGTGGAAGTGGTTCACCCTGCTGAGCTTTCGCTCGCTCAAAGACATTGCTGCGCTCAAGAATGAAGTCGATGCCGGCCGCAACCCCAAAGACGCCAAAGTCATGCTAGCCAAAGAAATCACCGCGCGCTTCCATAGCGCTGCGGCAGCCGACGCTGCCCTGCAAGACTTCATAAACCGCAGCAAGGGTGGCGTGCCCGATGAGATTGCCGAGCTTGCGCTCAGCCTAGAAGCTGGCCAGCCCCTGGGCATTGGCCAAATCTTGAAGCAAGCCAACTTGGCCGCATCCTCTGGTGAGGGCAACCGCTTGATCGACGGCGGCGGCGTGCGCGTCGATTCGAACGTGGTCAGCGACAAAGGCCTCAAGCTGGGCGCGGGCAGCTATGTGGTGCAAGTGGGCAAGCGCAAGTTTGCCCGCGTCACTCTGGCCTAAACCACGCATTCAGCAACCCTACAAACAACCGCATGCAACCCAAAACCCTGCTCAAACTCTCGATCCTCGCGGCACTGGCCACCATCGCGCTGAAAACCTACGCCTGGTGGCTCACCGGCTCGGTGGGCTTGCTCTCAGACGCGATGGAGTCCTTCGTCAACCTGGCCAGCGCGGTGTTTGCGTTGCAAATGGTCATCGTGGCGCAGCGCCCGGCTGACGCCGACCACCCCTATGGCCACCACAAGGCGGAGTATTTTTCTTCCGGCTTTGAGGGCATCCTCATCATTGGCGCAGCCATTGGCATTGTCTGGGCCACACTCGATCGCTTGCTGCACCCGGAACCGCTGGAGCAACTGGGTTGGGGCATCGCGCTAGCAGTAGTGTCATCGGCCATCAATGGCGTGCTCGCTTGGGCCATGTTTCGCGTCGCCAAAGTTCACCGCTCGATTGCGCTGGAGGCTGACGCCCGGCATTTGGTAGCCGACGTGTGGACTTCTGCCGGCGTGGTGATCGGCGTGGGCGCGGTGGCCCTCACCGGCTGGCTCTGGCTCGACGCGCTGGCTGCAATTTTTGTAGCATTGAATATTTTGCGCGAAGGCTTGCAGCTAGTGTGGCGTTCCTCGCAAGGCCTGATGGACGAGGCACTGGAGCCAGAGCTGTTGGCGCAAATTCACAGCACCCTGGCCGAGTTTGCCGACGCCCAGCCCCACTCGGAGCCCCCTGAGCAGCATCTCCATCAGGGGCTGCCTGCTGCAGATGCTGCTGCGCCCACGCATGTGGGCCGCGAGCCAACCATCCGCTTCGACCATTTGGTGACACGGCGCTCGGGCCAGCGCCGCTTTGCCGACCTGCACATGCACATGCCCGCGCACTGGACGCTGGGCCGAGCCGCCGCCGTGCGCGCCAACGTCGAGCAAGCCCTGATGAGTGCCGTGCCCGGCCTGCGCGCCAGCATCCAACTGCTGCCCAGCGACGCCGAAGCACAGGCGCAACTGAGCGACCATTTGCACGGCGTGTTCAGCGCGCACGCCAAGGGCCACTAGCGCAAGCAGTTGCCACCCAAAGTGGCAAAACCTCCTACAAACCTCATAAAACATGCGTAGACAGCTATGAAATTAAGAGCATGAAAGCCCTGTTGCAACGCGTTCGCCAAGCCCGCGTCGAGGTTGATGGCAAGGTCGTAGGGGCCATCGGGCAGGGCCTGTTGCTGCTGGTTTGCGCCGAACGCGCCGACACCGAACAGCAGGCCGACAAGCTCTTGGCCAAGCTGCTCAAGCTGCGCATTTTTAGCGACGCAGCAGGCAAGATGAACCATGCGCTGCAAGACCTGGACGGCCAAGGCTTGCACGGCGGCCTGTTGATCGTGAGCCAGTTCACGCTGGCGGCAGACGCATCCAGCGGCAACCGCCCCAGCTTTACCAGCGCCGCGCCGCCCGAGCAGGGCCGCCGTTTGTACGACTATCTGGTGGCCCAAGCACGGGCCGCGCACAGCACGGTGGCCACCGGTGAATTTGCCGCCGACATGCAAGTGCATTTGGTCAACGACGGGCCGGTGACGATTCCGCTACACGTCACGTCGTAAATTCATTAGCTATAAATTCAATAGCTATCTACGCACATTCCATGCGCCTTGCAGGCATTTTTATCTCTGTAGTTCAATACGGATTGGCAAAACCCAGGCTGCCCATGAGCAGCACTTCCAGCGCCTCCATCTCGAGCGCGTCACGCGCATTGGTCTCGTGGTCATAGCCCTGCGCGTGCAGGGTGCCGTGCACCAGCAGGTGGGCGTAATGCGCCTCTAGGCTCTTGCCCTGCTCCTGCGCTTCGCGCGCCACCACGCTGGCACACAGCACCAGGTCGGCCAGCACCACGGGGCTGCGCGCGTAGTCAAAAGTCAGCACATTGGTGGCGTAGTCTTTGCCGCGGTAGCTGTGGTTCAAGCTGCGCGCTTCTGTGTCACCCACCACGCGCACGGTGATTTCAGCGTCGCTTTGCAAAGCCGCAGCCACCCAGCGCAAAACCTTGGCGCGCGGCAGGGCGGCGCGGTGCAGGGCTGCGCCGTCGAAGCGGGCGATTTGCAAACTCAAAGACAGTTGGGGAATCATCTTCATACGCCGGCCCGCACACCCGCAGCGTCATAAGCGTCAACAATGCGCGCGACCAGCGGGTGGCGCACCACGTCGGCGCTGGTAAAGCGGGTGTGGGCAATGCCTTTGACGCGGCGCAACACGCGCTCGGCATCGACCAAGCCGCTGGGCATGTCTTTGGGCAGATCAATCTGGCTCACGTCGCCCGTCACCACGGCCTTGCTGCCAAAGCCGATGCGGGTGAGGAACATTTTCATTTGCTCGGGGCTGGTGTTTTGCGCTTCGTCCAGAATCACAAAGGCGTTGTTCAGCGTGCGGCCGCGCATAAAGGCCAGCGGCGCAATCTCTAACATGTGCCGCTCAAACGCTTTGGTCACGCGCTCAAAACCCATCAGCTCGTACAGCGCGTCGTAGAGCGGGCGCAGATAGGGGTCGACCTTTTGGCTCAGGTCGCCGGGCAGGTAGCCCAGCTTCTCACCCGCCTCAACCGCAGGCCGCGTCAGCACAATGCGCTGCACCGCATTGCGCTCCAGCGCGTCCACCGCGCTGGCCACCGCCAAATAAGTTTTGCCGGTGCCCGCCGGGCCAATGCCAAAGGTGATGTCGTGGTGGGCAATGTTGTCCAAATACACGGCTTGCATGGGCGTGCGCGCTTGCAGGTCCGCGCGGCGGGTGCTGAGCTTTTGCACGTCGTCTGCGCCAGCGGCCAGCCCAGCGTCGCCCGCCAACATAAGCTGCACGGTGTCGGCAGCAATCGGCCGCGCGGCCAGCTCGTACAGGGCTTGCAAGAGCTGCAGGGCCTGGGTGGCGCGGGCCTTGGGGCCGTCGATGCGAAACTGCTCGTGGCGGTGCGCAATGGCCACTTGCAGACCCGCTTCGATGCGGCGCAGGTGCTCGTCGGTCGGGCCACACAGGTGGGCCAGTCGGGTGTTGCTGAGCGGCGTGAAAGAGTGTCTGAGAATCAAGCTGATAATCCTGTGAAAGCTAGGCAATGATAGGCACTGAATGATAGGCACACCATGATAGGCAGACTCACCGGCACCCTGACCGACAAAAACCCACCCCAGGTGATGGTGGACTGCCACGGCGTGGGCTACGAGGTCGATGTGCCCATGAGCACCTTCTACCATCTGCCCGCGCTGGGTGAAAAGGTGGCCCTGCTGACGCATTTTGTGGTGCGCGAAGACGCGCAAATTTTGTACGGCTTTGCCACCGCGCCAGAGCGCGAGGCCTTTCGCCAGCTCATCAAAATCTCGGGCGTTGGCCCGCGCACTGCGCTCAGTGTGCTCAGCGGCATGGCCGTAGCCGAGCTGGCCCAGGCCATTACTTTGCAAGAGGCCGGGCGGCTCATCAAAGTACCCGGCATCGGCAAAAAAACCGCCGAGCGCCTGCTGCTAGAGCTCAAAGGCAAACTCGGTGCCGACATGGGCTTGGCCCAAGGCGCAGCCAGCATCTCCAGCCAAGACCAAAGCGACATCTTGCAAGCCCTGGTCGCCCTGGGCTACAGCGACCGCGACGCCGCACTCGCGCTCAAGGCCCTGCCCAAGGAGGTGGGGGTGAGTGAGGGGATTAAGTTGGCGTTGAAGGCGTTGGCAAAATAAACCATGAGCATCCAAACCGACGACTTCGCCCCGCAAACTCTGCGCGTGGTTTCTGCCGCGCCCGCTTCGCCCAATGAAGAGGCAATTGAACGCGCGCTACGGCCCAAGCTGTTTGACGACTACGTGGGCCAGGTTAAGGTGCGCGAGCAGCTAGAGATTTTTATTGGTGCGGCCAAAAAACGCGGCGAAGCGCTTGACCATGTGCTGCTGTTTGGCCCGCCCGGCCTGGGCAAAACCACGCTCAGCCACATCATTGCGCACGAGCTGGGCGTGAACCTGCGCCAGACCTCGGGGCCGGTACTGGAAAAGCCCAAAGACTTGGCTGCGCTGCTGACCAATCTGGAGAAAAACGATGTGCTATTCATCGACGAAATCCACCGCTTGAGCCCCGTGGTGGAAGAGATTTTGTACCCCGCGCTAGAGGACTACCAGATCGACATCATGATCGGCGAAGGCCCGGCGGCGCGCAGTATCAAGCTCGACCTGCAGCCCTTCACCCTGGTGGGCGCGACCACGCGGGCGGGCATGCTCACCAACCCGCTGCGCGACCGCTTTGGCATCGTCGCGCGCCTGGAGTTTTATACCGCCGAGGAGCTGGGCCGCATCGTCAAACGCAGCGCCGGCTTGCTCAACGCGCCGCTGCACGACGACGGTTGCGTAGAGATTGCACGGCGCTCGCGCGGCACCCCGCGCATTGCCAACCGCCTACTGCGCCGTGTGCGCGACTATGCCGACGTCAAGGGCAATGGCACCATCACGCAAGACATCGCCAACAAGGCCCTGGCCATGCTCGACGTTGACCCACAAGGCTTTGACGTGATGGACCGCAAGCTGCTCGAATGTGTGATCCACCGCTTTGACGGTGGCCCCGTCGGGCTGGACAACATTGCCGCCAGCATTGGCGAAGAGCGTGACACGATTGAAGACGTGATCGAGCCCTACCTCATCCAGCAAGGCTATTTGCAGCGCACGCCGCGCGGACGCATTGCCACCTTGGCGGCGTACCGGCATTTGGGGGTGGCACCGCCTGCGGCGGCAGGGGCGCTGTTTTCAGAGTAGCCTGGGTAGCGCGCTGCAGCGAAGCAGTTGCAAGCCAGGCCAGGCTCAGGGTTTGAACGCCCCTTTGAGTTGGTTAAACGCATAGGGCGCGTACAGGGCTGAACCCCACAAAAAATACCATTTCATCGCCTCGATGGCTTTTTGCGCCTCTTCGCTTTTGCCCTCAAACAAAGCCCAAAGCATGTACAGGCCCAGGCCCATGAACATGGCCAGCATGCCGATCATGCCGAAGAAGGCGATGAGCCGGCTGGCACTGCTGGCCGGGGCGGTTGCCGCCGTGCCAGCAGCGGTGGCCGCTACGCTTTGTGTAGCAGCACCGCCAGCTGCACTAGACTTCTCCGACAAGGCGCTACCCAAAGACCAGTCTTTGTGCCAAAGCAGTTTGAAGATTACCAGCACCACGCCCGCCACAAAAAACAGGCCCACCATGCACACCGTGATGATGGGCACGAATTCGAGCTTGGGCGCAGCTGTCTGCGCTGGCAGCTGCGCCCAAGCGCTGGCCGACAAGACAAAGAAGAGGGCTAAGAAGACGGCCGCGAACACAGCGGAGCGCAGGAAAAATTTTTGCAGCAGCATGGCAACTCCTCAAGGCGGAAACCACCCCGGCGGTGGCAGCACCATGCTAGAACTTTCAGCCAGCAATGCAAGGGCCTGGGGGCTGCGGCATCCTCAAATCTATGGACGCAAATCGACGGGCTGGTAGGTGCTGCTTGCTTGCGGTTCCAATGCAGCTTTAACCGCATTTTCATTGGGAAAATGCCTTACAACGCGCTCTGGTTGTGCGTAGAGTGCTATCAAAATTTGAGCGGCATAGTAGCTACTCAGCACCCAAAACGGCGCGGCCAGGCCCCACAACTGCAGCGGCAACACAAACTTGTTGAGCGCCAACAAGCTGTCAGACAGCATGAAGCACAGCGCACCCACGGCCACCCAGCGACTTGCAGCGTCACGCAGTACGTTGGCGCGGCCCAAGGCTTGGGCTGCCATGAGCGCGATCACCAGCACATACACCGCCACGGGCAGGCGCAGTGCAGTGGGCAGGTAGCCCAGCAGCAGGGCGTACATGGTCGCGCCATAGGCCAGTGTGGCCAGCAGGGCCTTACGGCCGGGGAACCAAGCTTGGCCTTGGCGCAGCATGGCGATGTAGAACAGATGGCCGCACAAAAACGCCAACAAACCGGGCACAAACAAGCCCGGCAGCATCAGCAGCACATCGCCCACGCCGCAGCAACACAATGCCGCCAAGAGCAGCGCAGTCAAGCGGTTTTGAGAAGAAAAAAAGCTCGTAACGCCCGTCAAATGTGCGTTGGAAGCTACAAAAATTATAGCTAGCAAGAGTGCCAGTGGTTTGAACACATAGTGCCACTCGGGCAGCCCCAGGGCCGCTGTGGCGGTAGACAAGGCGGCGACCTCCAGCAAGAGCATGACCAGCATGCCGATGCGCCCTTGCAGCATCGCGCCCAGGGCCCACAGGCCGGTGCAAAGCACGGCCCAGCACACCGCCATGCGGGCCAGGGGCTGAGCGTCGGCCACCCACAAAAAGGCCAACACGCCCACCATGAGCAACACAAATTGCAGGCATGCAAAGGCTTGCACCGCGCGCGAAGTCGGCGGGTTAAATCTGCGCACATCGGCCAAGCGAAAGGTGGGCTGCGCAAAGCGCGCGGCCACGTCAGCAGGGCGCCAGCCGGGTGGCTTGAGCCACACGCGCAGCTTGTCGGCCCAGGAGCGGGCGTACCAACTGTCGTGCGCGAGCTGGGCGTAGACCTGGGCATTGGCCCACAGCGGGTCCCAACTGTTGAGCGGCTTGCGTGTGCCGTACACGCAGGGCTCGCGCTCTTCGGTAAAGCTGCCAAACAGGCGATCCCACACGACCAAGATACCGCCGTAGTTTTTGTCGACATACACGTCGTTCACCGCGTGGTGCACGCGGTGGTTGCTGGGGCTGCAAAACCAACGGTCGAACCAGCCCAAGCGCGGCACATGCTCGGTGTGCACCCAATATTGGTAGAGCAGATCTACCAGGGCCACGATGCCAAACACAAAAGGTGGCACGCCCGCCAAAGCCATGGGCAGGTAGAACACCCAGCCCAGCAGCATGCCGCTACTGGTTTGGCGCAGCGCGGTAGACAGGTTATAGCTTTGGCTTTGGTGGTGCACCACATGCGCCGCCCACAGCACGGCGCTCTCGTGGCCCATGCGGTGCAGCCAGTAGTAGCAAAAATCGTAGAGCAGCAGGGCCAAGAGCCAGCCGTACCCGCTGAGCCAAAAAGCATCGTTTTGCCACACGGCCACGCTGCTGTACACCGCTGTGTAAATGCCCACCCGCAGCAGGCGTGTGAACACGCCCGCCAACTGGCTGAGCATGCCCAGTCCGATGCTGCTGATGGCGTCGCTCAAGGTGTAGGTGTTGCGGCCCTTGTACAAGCCCCAGGCCCACTCGATGGCGATGAGTAAAAAGAATACCGGCGCGGCAAAAACAATGACCTTGCTCATGCAGGCATTGTGTGGTTTTTTAGGTCAGCGCACCCCGGGTATCAACCCGAATAATGCGCTCGACCACACCCTTGGCAAGGCCGCCGCGCACGCCGATCAAATAGTCGTGCAGGTTGACCGTGGGGTCGCAATGGCCGGGGATCAGCCAAATGGCTTCGCCCAATGGCGGCAGGCGCGCACCGCGCAAAATACCGTGCTCGTCGCCGCCGCTGGCAAACTCCAGCGCGCCAAAAGTTTGGGCTACCGCGTCGCCCCCGGCCAGCACATGCACCTTGGGCAGGCCCGAGTCGATGGCATGGCTTTTGTGGCCCGCGTCGCAGACCACGTGGTCGGCGGATTTGCTCATGACCTGGGCTTTAACGAACAGCGCGTGCTCAAAGGCGGGCTGGGCCGGGTCGCGTTCGTTAGCGGCGTAGTCGGCGTCCATGAACAAATACGAGCCCGCTTGCAGCTCACCGTAAACGCCGCTGGCCGCCTCGTGCACCATGCTGCCGGTGCCCGCGCCGGTGACCAAGTCAACCGGGATGCCTGCGGCCTCAATCACCTCGCGCACCCGCACCACCTGCTCGACGGCGCGCTCGATGGCGTCGCGCCGCGCGGCCGCGCTGCGCAGGTGCTGGGCCTTTCCGTGGTAGGCCTGCAAGCCCGCAAAGCGCAGCACGTCGTGCTGGTGCACGTGCTGGGCCAAGGTGAGCGCAGCCGTGGGCGTGGTGACGCCGCAGCGGCCCTGGCCCACGTCGATTTCAACGTACACGTCAACGCAAGCGGCCAGCGCGTCCTCTAAAGCAGCGGCCAAGCCGTCGATGCCTTCTAAGCTGTCCACCGCCATCGACAATTTACCGCCGCGCTCGGCCAAGCCGCTTGCCAACAGCGCTGCGCGCTCTAATTTTGATAGCGAAACGATTTCATTGCTAACGTAAATATTGAGCACGCCGAGTTTGGCCAAGATTTCGGCTTCGCTGATTTTTTGTACGCACACGCCCACCGCACCAGCCTGCACTTGCAGTTGCGCCAGCGCGGCGCTCTTGTGCATTTTGGCGTGCGGGCGCAGGCGCACATTGTGTTTTTTGGCAAAGTCGGCCATGCGCGTGAGATTGCGCTCCATGGCGTCGAGGTCGATCACCAGGGCCGGGGTATCGATCGCGTCTACGCTCTCGCCCACCAGTTTTTGTAAAGCGTCAGGCAGTGGCTTCATCGCGTTGTCCTTCTTCTAAGTGCCGGGTGTCCGACCACCCTACCAAGCTCAGGCCGCTGCTGTGGGCCGCGTCTGCAGCCGGCGCAGCCCACAGCAAGCGGTTGATAGCAGCATTGCCCAGTTCCCAGGTGCGTGGCGCGTCGAGCGCTTGGCCGGTCGCGGCGCGGTAGAGCACGTCCATCACGCCGCCATGCGAAACCAAGGCCACTTGCTGGTCGGGGTGCTGGCGCAGCAAGCGCTGCACTGTGTTCAGCACCCGGTCGCGAAAGACGATCAGCGACTCGCCGCCCTCGGGTGCAAACTCTGGGTCGCGCTGGCGCCAACGCCGCGCTTGCTCGGGCCACAGGCTGTCAATCTCGGCAAAGGTTTTGCCCTGAAAAATACCGAACTCGCGTTCGCGCAGGCCCTCGTCGGTTTGCACGCTGCATTGGCTCACCGCGCTCAGGGTCTGCGCCGTTTCATAGGCACGCAGCAAGTCGCTGGCGTAGATGCAGTCAATGCCCTCTCCCACCAAGGAAGCGGCCATGCGCTGGGCCTGCCACAGGCCATTGGCGTTGAGCGGCACGTCGAGCTGACCCTGGATGCGGGTGGCAACGTTCCAGGCCGTTTCGCCGTGGCGAATGGCAATCACGCGGGTGGCTTGCATGGGCGTCCTCTAGTCTTGCTCGCCAAAGCGAATGATTTGCAGACCCGGCATGCTGGGCGGCTTGGGCAGGTCGGGCGGGTCAAACGCGGTGTCACCATCGGCGCTGGGCACGCCGGTGGCGCGCAAGCCCGCAAAGTCGTACTGGGCGCGGTCCAGCAAGTGCGAGGGCACGGTGTTTTGCAAAGCGCTGAACATGTTCTCGACCCGGCCCGGAAACTTGGTGTCCCACTCGCGCAGCATATTGCCCACTTGTTTGCGTTGCAGGTTTTCTTGGCTACCGCACAAGGTGCAAGGGATGATTGGGAAAGCGCGGTGCGCGGCCCAGGCCGAGAGGTCTTTCTCGGGCACATAGGCCAGTGGGCGGATCACGATGTGTTTGCCGTCGTCGCTCACCAGCTTGGGCGGCATGCTCTTGAGCTTGGCGGCAAAAAACATGTTCAAAAAGAAGGTTTGCAACATGTCGTCGCGGTGGTGGCCCAGCGCCACTTTGGTCGCGCCCAGCTCGTCGGCCACACGGTACAAAATGCCCCGGCGCAAACGGCTGCACAGGCTGCACAGGGTTTTGCCTTCAGGAATAACGCGCTTGACGATGGAATAGGTGTCTTGGTTTTCGATATGAAAAGGCACGCCCAAATTTTGCAAATACTCTGGCAGCACGTGCTCGGGGAAGCCGGGTTGTTTTTGATCCAAATTGACGGCGATGATGTCAAAGTCAATCGGCGCGCGGGCCTTGAGCTTGAGCAAAATATCGAGCAAGCCATAGCTGTCTTTGCCGCCCGAGACGCAGACCATCACACGGTCGCCCTGCTCAATCATGTTGTAGTCCACGATGGCGCGGCCCACCTCACGGCACAGGCGCTTTTCCAGCTTGTGCGTTTCGCGTTCGATTTTCAGTACGGCGTTCATGCGGCTAATTATCTCGCATCGCTCGTTTTGGTTTACCCCGCGACTGCCCCATGCGCGTGCCAGCTCCAATAAATACGGCGCTGTGTAAGAACACAGAGGACTCCACGACGAAACATCAGGCGCATTGATTTGCCCATCCAATTTTGATCACGTGGCTTGAAAACCCGTGGCGCAGATTGCTTGGTCAACTGAAATGGTCTAGGCAGGCTGGCCAGCCCATTTTTTTACTTAACTTTATCAATCGGATTTTTACTATGAAAACACATTCGAAAACCAAACGACTATCGATGTTTGTCTTGGCAAGCGTCGCGGCCGCAGCCTTAGTTGGATGCGGCGGTGGCGGCAGCGCATCAAGCACTCCTGCAGCGTCGGTCGCGCCGGTAGTACCGGTGGCTGCGGTGAATCAGCTCTACAGTGAATCCAACGCGACGAGCAACACGATTGTCCGCATGACGCGCAGCGCTAGCGACGGCTCGCTCTCCATGGCAGACACCACGTCCACCGGAGGCGTCGGCACCAACGGGCTCACGGCAGCGGGTACCGCCGCCGCTGCCAACCCTTTAGGGAGCCAATTCGCCGTTACTGTGTCTACAGATGGCATGACCCTCTTTGCAGTCAATGCCGGTGACGATTCGATCTCGTCGTTTTCCATCGATCCCAACGGCAAGCTAACGCTGCTCAAGCGCAGTGCAACAACCGGCACTTTTCCCAATAGCCTTGTCTACAGCAAAGGCTATTTGTACGCCAGCTTTTTGGGCACTAGCCAGGTCATTGCCTACAGCGTGAACAGCGATGGATCGCTTGCAGCGCTTGACACCAAGTCCCTCGCAGCGGGCGGCGCTTTCGTGCCGACCCAAGTCCGGGTGTCACCCGACGGCGCATTTTTGCTGGTAGGCGGGAAATCGTCTTCCATTCTTTCTTATCCGATTCAAGCCAATGGATCACTGGGGGCAGCTGTGCGCAATACCACCACCATCGCAGTGCCGTTTGCGGGCGTATTTTTGTCTAACAGAATCTACGTCACCACCGATGTGGCCACTGCCTCTCTGAGCTCCTACACCCTCAACGCCGATGGCAGTTTGACGCCCATTACGCCAGCTGTTGTTGCTACTGGGCAGGGCGCTTCGTGCTGGCTATCGATCACGCCCAATGGCAAGTGGGCCTATGTGGGCAATGGAAACGGCTCCATCTCGCTGTACTCCGTCAGCGCAAGCGGTGCCTTGGCCTTGGTGAACGTCACGGCAGCCAATGAAGGCATTGCGGTTGCTGGTGACTCGTGGATCAGCGCGGACGGCAAATACCTCTACAGCACGTATTTGAAGGACGGATCGGTTGTGTCGTACAGCATTAACGACGCGACAGGTGCTTTAACCAAAGTTGGAACCAAAATGCAAGTGACGCCTGCCAACAGCACAGCGTCCAGTTCGATGCAAGGCGTGGTCGGACTTTAAACATCAGAACCGCGGCAGACACCATCCAATACCTCGGTCAAACAAAACGCTAGTGATTGGAACGGTGTCTGAGCGACGCGGTTTTGCTCTATTTTTCATAGCTATCTACGCTTACCAGTCCTGGTTTTCCAGCCACTTCAACGACCTCACAGCGCTGAAAAACGAGGCTCAAAACTCCGTATGCAGCCGCACAGAGTAGGTTTGCACCGGACCACGGTCGCGGTTGTAGCCGGGGTTGCTGATGAACTGCGCGCCCACGCTGATGGCCGACTCCAGCTTGCCTGCGCGCATGCGCCACGCGGGCAGGGCCCAGCTGTAATAGGTCTCTAGCACGCGCTCGCTAGCGTAGTTCAACTTGCCGTCACCCAAGAAAAAGCCCAATCCCCCGGCGGCCAGATAGTCGCGGTGGCTGCCCGACAGACCATTGATGGCATAGGCCACGCCCACGCGGTCGAGCGCGCGGCCCCAGCGCGCGCCGGTGAACTGCGCGCCCAGGCTGAGCTGCTGGTCGATCTCAGTGAAGGCATAGGTTTCTAGCTTGCCGTTGTTGCCACTGGCGCGCACAAACACACCCGCGTCTTCACCCAGGGGGGCTTCCAGCGTCAGACCCCAACCGGTTTTGAGCTGGTTACGCCGCACCAAGCCCAGATCGGGCGTGGTGTTGGTGGCTTGGCCCAGGGCCAATGCATCGCTGAAGCTGCCCGCACGTATGCGGTTGCTGAACAGCAGCGCCCTGGCCCGCAAAGGGCCAGCAGCCACTGCCCAGGGCAGGTTGCCCTCTAGCTCGACTTGGTCGCCGTAGTGCACGCCGATGTTGCGGTCCAGCGCCAAGCCATTGCTTTGCTGCGGCTGCATGGCGCGGCCTGCGCGCAGGGCCCAGTTGGGCGCGCGGTATTCGGCAACCGCGCCCATGGTGTAGCCGCGCGCATCGGCGGCGTAGTCCCAGGCGCCATAGGTCAGGTAGGCCCAGCTCATAAACTGGGTGCGCGGGTCTTTGGCGTAGGGGTTAGCATCAAAAAAATCGAGCAGGGCGAAGTTGCCCAGGGTGAAAGTCCAGCGCTGCTCGGCGGCGTGCCCCCCCAGCTCGTTAAAACCCGCTTCTACGGCCTCTTGCGGCCCGCCTGCGTCTACCCGTTGCTGCACAAACAAACGTGCCCTGTAGGTCTTTAAAACGCTGCTGCCGCCCCGTGCCAGCTCGCCATTGCTCAAGCCCCCCGCGCCGGTGAGCTTAGACAGCGGCTCACCGCGCGCCGCCTCGGGGTTGAAGTGCAACTGCGCGCCACTCCACAAACGCAGGCCCAGGTCGCCCGTGACGGTGAAGGAATAGGACTTTTCTTTGCCCGGCACCAGCGAATTGGGGCCGCTGTAGGCCGCGCTAAAAGCCGGCTTGCTCTGCCAAATATAGGTGCTCTGCGCATGCAAGCCCCACGCGGGCGGGGCACTAAGCGAGGCACTAGCGGTGGCGCTAGGCGGGGAATTGGGCGCTGCGCTGGACTCGGGGAGCGCTGCGCTTGCTTCAGAGGCATTTTTGGCTGCAGCGCCCGTGGAATGGGCGTAGGCAGCTATAAAAAATATAGCTGCCGCTGTTTGACGGAAAGCCAGCTTGCGAAAAATCATGCGGCATTTTGCCTGAGCTATGTGGCGCGCCGTTGACACGCAGCACAGCGCCCAGGCAGCAGCCCATGTGCCGCAGGGCTTACAGCAGCTCTAGTGCCACCGCCGTACCTTCGCCGCCGCCAATGCACAGCGTGGCCAAACCGCGCTTCAAGCCGCGCGCTTGCAGGGCGTGAATGAGCGTGACCATGATGCGCGCGCCGCTGGCGCCAATCGGGTGGCCCAGCGCGCAGGCGCCGCCGTTGACGTTGACGATGCTGTGGGCCACGTTCAGCTCGTGCATCAGGGCCATGGGCACCACGGCAAAGGCTTCGTTCACCTCCCACAGGTCGACGTCTTTGACCGACCACCCGGCTTTGGCCAAGGCTTTTTGCGTGGCGCCCACGGGGGCGGTGGTGAACCAATTGGGCGCTTGCGCGTGCAGGGCGTGGCCCATGATTTTGGCCACCGGTTTGCAGCCCAGTGTGGCGGCGGTGGAGGCGCGCATCATCACCAAAGCGGCTGCGCCGTCGTT
>CANFOR010000046.1 GCA_947448675.1 Betaproteobacteria bacterium | reverse complement strand
CAGGTGCGGTCGTAAAAGGGAATAATCTGTACCCCTTTGGGGAGTACGCGCTCGTTGAGTTCGGTGATTTTCTCTTTCACGCCTTTCAGCACGACGCTGGGATTCTCACCCTTGCGCATGACGATGATGCCGGTTACCACGTCGTCGTCGAGATCTTGGCCCACGGTGCCCAAGCGCGGTATGGACCCGATTTTGACTTGGGCAATGTCACGCACCAAGATCGGTGTACCTCCACGCGCGGCCACCACGATGCGTCCAATATCGTCGGCGCTGCGCAAGAGGCCAATGCCGCGAATCGCATACTGCTGTGGGCCTTGGGCCACATAGCTGCCGCCCGCGTTGGAGTTGCCACGGCCCAGCGCGTCGAGCAGGTTCTGAAAGGTGAGCTTGGTGGCGCGCAGCTTGTCGAGGTCGGGCTGCACCTCGTATTGCTTGATGAAGCCGCCCATGGCCACCACGTCGGCCACGCCGGGCACTTGGCGCAGGCCGCGTTCGATCACCCAGTCTTCTAGGGTGCGCAGCTCGGTCGGCGTCATGCCGTCGCCCTTGACGCGGTAGCGCATGACCTCGCCTACGGGGGTGGCGTTCGGCGCGATATTGGCCTGCGCGCCATTGGGCAGGTCGACGCTGCTCAGCCGTTCGGCGACTTGCTGGCGCGCGATGTTGACATTGGCGGCGTCGTCATAGGTGATGACGGTGTAGCTCAAACCAAACTGCGTGTGCGAGAACAAACGTATGGAATTGGGCAGACCCGAGAGTGCAGTTTCAATCGGCAGGGTGACTTGTTTTTCCACTTCTTCGGCGGCACGGCCGGGGTAGAGGGCGATCACGGTGACTTGCGTGTCCGTCACGTCGGGAAAGGCTTCGACCGAGAGGTTTTTAAAGGCCAAGATGCCCGCGGCGGCAAACATCAAGGTCGCCAGCACGATCATCAGTGGCTGGCCTAGCGCGTACTGGATCAGGCGCTTCATGGTTTTTGGCCTGCAGCTACAGAGGCCTTGGCAGCGGCTGATGTTGCCGCCATGGGCGCAATCGGCTTGGCCTCGTCTTGCGCCACGCGGAACATGCGCGCCAGCAGCAGGGCGTTGTCGCTGACCACCATTTCACCCACCTCCAGGCCGCGCGAGACCACGGCTTCGCGCGGGCCTTGGTAGCTCAGCTCGACTTCGCGGCGTTCAAATATGCCGGTTTGGGCTTGCACAAACAGCGCGTGCTGCGTACCGCGCAAGAGCACGGCGCTGGCCGGTACCAAGACGCCTGCGCCCAGCTGGCGCTCGATGCGGGCCGTGGCCAACATTTCGGCTTTGAGCAGGCGCTCTTGGTTGTTCACTACGCCCCGAATTTTGATGGTGCGGGTCGCAGGGTCGATAAAGTCGGCGGCGGCGGCAACGCGGCCCTCGAACTTTTGCCCGGGCAAGGTGGGCACCACCAGGTCGAAGCTGGCGCCGACTTTGAGCGTGCCTACTTCCGACTCGCGCGCGTCAATTTGCACCCACAGGCTGCTGGGGTCGGTCACCACAAACAAAGCTGGGATGCCCGGGCCCGACTGGTCGGGCCGCACTTCTTGCCCCGGATTGAGGTTGCGCTCGACCACGATGCCCTTGATGTTGGCGCTGATGCCCAGTTGTTGGTTGATGCCGCCTTTGCTGCCGCCATACAGGGCGGTGCGGGCCCCGGCGCGTTGCACTTCGGCTTGCGTGCGCGCGGCATCGGCCTCGGCTTGCTCCAGGTCTTTGCGGGCCACGATGCCCGCCTCGAACAATTCGCGCTGGCGGGTCAGGGCTTTTTGCATCAGCTGGGCGTCGGCCTGGGCTTTGGCGGTGTCGGCCTGGGCCACACCGAAGTCGGGCGAGGCCAGTTGCGCCAAGGCGCTGCCCGGCATGACGCTCTGGCCCACATCGGCCTTGATGCTGCTAACCCGGCCCGCAAAAGCCGGGTAAATGCGTTGGGTGCGCTCTTCGTTCCAGACCAAGCGGGCAGGTAGCTCTACGGCAATGGCCTTGCCGGGTGCGGCGGCGGTCAAACCCAAAAGAGCGAGTTGCGGATGGCCTTGGGCAAAGCGCAACTGGTTGCCCTGCACGATGGGCGCGGGCGGCGTGGGCGCTTCGGCCGGTGGCGCGTCGTGGCAGGCGCTGAGCAGGGCGCTGAGCAAGCACAGTGTGCCAAAGGCGCTGGCGCGCAAACCTGGGCGGCGGGGAGTGGTATGGGGTTGGGTCATGGTCGGTTCTTGCAAGGTGTGCGAGTAATGAAGGCCGCTGCGCTTAGGGGGCTGCGCCTAAAAGTTCGGGTTGGGTGCGCAGCTGCCATGCCGCCCAGGCCTTGGCGTAATCGGCGCGTGCGGCGACTGCTTCTAAAAGCGTAGCGCGTAGGGTGCGGCGGGCGTCGAGCAGGTCAGACAAAGACATCGCGCCTTTGCTATAGGCCAACTCGGCATTGCTGGCCACTTGGCGTGCGCGCGGCAAGATGTCTTGCTCGTAGCTCTGGGTGCGTTGCGCCGAAGTGCTGCGCTCGTGTTGCATGCGTTGCAGATCGCCTTGCGCAAGCAGCCGGGCTTTATCGAGCGCAGTCTGGGCTTGGCCTAAGTTGGCTTGTGCGCGAGCGACTTCGCCTTGGTAGTCATAGGCGCCCAACACACCGAGCTGTAGGGGCATTTGCATGCGCAGCTCCAACAAACGGGTCGAGGTGCCCGGAAAGTGGTCGAGCGAAGTGCCCCAGGTGATGTCAGCCTTCTTTTGCGCAGCAGCGCCGTCGAGCGCCGCCTGTGCGGCTTGCACGCGTTGCTCGGCGGCGCGGATGTCGGCGCGGCGCGCGAGCGCGGCGTCTAGCTCTTGGGTGTTCGCTGGTGCGTCAGTGTTGGTGCTCGCTTCTGCGTGCGGCCATACATGCTGTGCACGCAGTTGTGTTGTGCTCAGGTTCTTGGGTGCAGCCAAGCCAGTGAGTTGGGCCAACGCCAGGGCTGCGCGCTGCACATCTAGCTCTGCGCTGAGGCTGTCGCCCTGGGCGCGGCGCGCCTCGATCTCGGTGCGGGCGGCGTCTTGTGCGGCCAGGTCGCCCGCTTGTACGCGGCGCTTGGCGGTGCTGGCCAGTTGTGCTGCGCTGCGTTCGATGGCGCCCACTTGTTCGGCGCGTTCTTGCGCTGCGCTGAGGTCGTAATACGCTGCGGCGGTAGCCAAGAGCTGCTGCACCTGGGTTTCTTGCAAATCGGCCTGCGCGGCATCGAGTGCGTGCTGTGCCGCGGCGGTGCGCAGCGCCCGTTTGTTGCCGCGCTCCCAAGTCCAGTCGATGCCCACCGACTTGTCGATGCGCTTTTGCGTCAGCACATTGCCCGCGCCAATGCCGTTTTGCAGGTCGATGGAGCTGGTTTTGGCCGACAGTTGCGCAAAAGGCGAGCGGTCGGCGGCCAACACATCGCCTTGCGCGCCCGCCACGGCTTGGCGAGCGGACTGCACGTCGAAATTATTGCGTGCAGCGGCCAGCACTTCGGTCAAGCTCAGCGCCTGTGCAACGGCTGGTAGGCTTTGTGCGTAGACAGGCTGTACTACTATCTGGCTGGTGCACAGCAGAGTAATGGCTAAAAATGGAGTACGTAAGGTCATGGTTACCAAAGGTTTGGCGAATCTTTATTTATGCCGCAAACAGACTGACCACAGCCTGACCAAGCGCCAGCACGCGCAAAACTGCGTATGAGGGTTTTACTCGTCGAAGATGACGATGTGCTGCGCGCGGTGATGCTGCGCAGCTTGGCCGATGCCGGTCACCGGGTAGACGCTGCCGCCAACCTAGACGATGCCCGCCAACTGTGGCGCGTGCAGCCCTTTGATGCCGTCTTGCTGGACTTGAACTTGCCGGTGAATGACAACCCCCATAGCGGCATGGGTAGTGGTTTGCAGGCCTTGCGCGAAGCCCGTGCACGTGGCGACCGTACGCCGGTGATGGTGCTCACCGCGCGCGACCGCACCGACGAACGCATTGCGGGCCTTGACGCCGGTGCCGACGATTACCTTGGCAAACCGTTTGACCTGAACGAAGTCGAAGCCCGCCTGCGCGCCCTGGTGCGGCGTAGCCAAGGTACGCAAGACCACTTTAGCCTGGGCCAATTGGCCTTGGACCGCAAGGCACGCCGGGTCTACTTGGCCGGGCAAGGGCTGGACTTGCCCGCGCGCGAGTTTGAGGTGCTGTGGGAGCTGATGACGCCGCCAGGCCGGGTGGTCAGCAAGGGCGATTTGTCGGCCAAGTTGTCGAGTTTTGACGAGTCTTTGGGGGACAACGCGCTAGAGGCTTTTATCTCGCGCCTGCGTAAAAAACTCACAGGCAGCGGTGCGGGTATTCGCACCCTGCGCGGCCTGGGCTATGTCTTGGAGGCGCAGACCGATGCTGCCTGAACGCTCCATGCCGCTGCCAGAGGTCGAAAAGCCGTCGCTGCGCGCGCGGGTGGTGCAGCACGTGATGCTGCCCTTGGTGCTAACCTGGGCCTTAGGCACCGCCCTGACGCTGGGCATTACCAATTATTTTGTGGCCCAGGCCTTTGACCGCTCTTTGCTTGACGACGCGTATTCGGTGGCGGCCCATGTGGGCTTGCGCGACGGCAAACCCATCTTGCTGTTGTCGCAATCCGAAATGTCAAGCATTTTGTTTGACCAAAGCGAGCAGGTGTTTTTTGCGGTGCAGGCCATGGATGGTAGCCTGCTGGCCGGACATGCGGGCTTGCGCGCGAACCTGTCCGATGCGGCAACAGACCGTTCGACGGTGCCCAAGTTTTACGACATCAGTTACCAGGGCCGCGCGCTGCGCAGCGTCACGGTCTACCGCAGCAGCCCAGTGCCCTTTGTGGTGGTGATGGCACAAACCTCGGTGAGCCGCGCGCGTTTGCTCGAACGTTTGTTGATGTTTGCCTTGGCCCCGCAATGCTTCTTGCTGCTGCTCTTGGCCTGGTGGTTGCGCCGCGCCATCCAAAGCGACCTGCAGCCTCTGGCGGCCTTGCAGCAGGCGGTGGAGCAGCGTGACGCGCGCGACCTGCGGCCGCTGCATGTAGCCGCCAGTACGCGTGACGTGCAACGCCTGGGGGATGCGCTGAACAAGCTCTTGGGCCGCGTCGAATCGGGCGTGCGCGCCCAGCGCGAGTTTGCGGGCAATGTGGCGCATGAGTTGCGCACGCCCTTGGCGGGCATCCGTGCTTTGGCCAGCTACGGTCTGGCGCAAGCCGAGCCTGCGCGGTGGCGCGAGCAGCTGCAAGACATTGTGCGCAGCGAAGAGCGCGCCAGCCATATGGTGGACCAGCTCTTGGCCCTGGCCCTGGCCGACGAAGCTGGTGCCGCTATGCCCTTGGGCCCCGTGCGTTTGGACCTGCTGGCCCGCGAGGCGGTGCTGCGCTTTTTGCCGCGTGCCGACGCCCTGAGCGTAGACCTGGGTGCGCAAGGCCTGGACGAAGCCGTCACCGTGCGCGGCCACGCGGCGCTCATCGAAGGCATCTTGAACAACCTGCTCGACAACGCGTTGCGCTACGGCCGCGCTCCCCATGGCCAGGCCAGCCATGTGACGCTCATGCTGCAGCGCCAAGACGATGGGGCTGTGGCCCTGTGCGTGCTGGACAACGGCCCCGGCATGGGCGAGGCGCAAGCCGGTGGCCTGCTGGAGCGCTGGGCCCAGGGACGTGACGGTCAGCAATTGGGCCAAGGTGCCGGCCTGGGCTTGGCGATTGTTTTGCAGTACGCCCGTTTGATGGGCGCGGTGCTGGACTTGCAGGCCGTAACCCAAGGCTCTGGCAAGTTGCTGCGCTTGCGTTTCCAGGGCGCTTAAAGTAAGCGGTCCAGCGCCCAATTCAGGTTGACTTTTTGGGCCGCTGTTGGGTGCCGCAATGGCGTGCAAAATAGCGTCGAATAGCGCTTTTAGGCGCACAGAAAGTGCGTGAGCAGCTATTTATTTTGTAGCACGTCTTCTAGCAAGGGATAGTCGGTGTAACCCTCTGCGCCGCCACCATAAAAGCTAACCCGGTCGCCCGTGTTCAGGGGCGCATCTTCGCGCAAGCGGCGCGCTAAATCAGGGTTGGCAATGAAGGGCCGACCAAAGGCGATCAGGTCTGCACCTGCGGCAACAGCTTGCTCGGCCAGGGCCTTGGTGTAGCCGTTGTTCAGCATCCAGGCCCCCGTCCCACCTGCAGCCCGGTAGGCGGCTTTAAAGGCCGCGTAGTCAAAAGCCATGCCGGTCAGCGCGCGCGCACCGCCGGTAGCGCCTTCGACGACGTGCACGTAGGCCAAGCCCAAGGGGCCGAGCTGGCGCGCTACGTAGTCAAACAAGGGCTGCGGCTCGGGCTCGGAGATGCCGTTGGATGGCGTAATGGGCGCGAGGCGCAGCGCGGTCTGCGCGCCGCCAATGGCTTGCGCAACGGCTTGCATCACGGTGATCAGCAAGCGGGCCCGGTTTTCGATGGAGCCGCCCCAGGCGTCGTTGCGCTGGTTGGCGCCGCGCTTTAAGAATTGGTCGAGCAGGTAGCCGTTGGCGGCATGCACTTCAACGCCGTCAAAACCCGCTTGCATGGCGTTGCGTGCGGCCTGCACGTAGTCTTGCACGATGCCCGGCAGCTCGCTGGCGTCGAGCGCGCGCGGCTGCGAGGTTTCGACAAAAGCGCCCATGCCGTCGCGGATGAGGTAAGTCTTGGCCTCGGCCCGAATGGCCGATGGCGCCACGGGTGCTTTGCCACCGGGTTGCAAGGAGTTGTGCGAGATGCGGCCCACATGCCACAACTGTACGAAGATCTTGCCGCCCTGGGTGTGCACGGCTTGGGTGACTTTGCGCCATGCCTCGACCTGCACGGCGTTCCAAATGCCGGGCACGTCGGAGTAGCCCTGGCCTTGGTGGCTGATGGCCGTGGCTTCGGTAATGATGAGTGCCGCCCCGGTGTGCGGGTTGGCGCGCTGGCCGTAGTAGGTGGCCATCAACGGCGTGGGCACCGCGCCGGGTGCGCGGTTGCGGGTGAGCGGCGCCATCACGATGCGGTGGGCCAAGGCCATGCGGCCAACGGAGATGGGTTCAAAGAGGGTGTTTTTCATGTAAAACGGCTGAGAGCTAATCTGGGAGCGCGTAGAGCGCTATAAAAAATGTAGTAAAAAAGCCAAGATAAGTGCCTACCGTGAGCGTTTACGTCTTATAACTCGGGTCCATGCGCTCGGCTTTGCGCAGCATGGCCGGCCAGGCCAGTGCCGAGCCTTGGCCTGCAGTCGCGACCTTGCTGACATCGCGGTTGGCTTGCAGGGGCCCGGGGCCAATGGGCAGCAGTTCGCCACTGGCCTGCGCGTCGATTTGGATGCGGCAGGCGCTCTCTAAAAAATACATGTTCAAAAACGCATCGGCGATCGTGCGGCCCACGGTGAGCAGGCCGTGGTTGCGCAGAATCAGTGCCTTGGCGTGGCCCAGGTTGGCTTGCAGTCGCGGCTGCTCCTCGGCGTGCAGAGCGATGCCTTCGTAGTCGTGGTAGGCCAGCATGGGCAGCACGACCGAGGACTGTTGGCTCAGCGGCAGCAGGCCACCCTTCTGCGCACTCACCGCCACACCTGCACGGGTATGGGTGTGCAGCACGCAACCAGCGTCTTCGCGCACGGCGTGGATGCAGCTGTGGATGGTGAAACCCGCCGGGTTGACGGGGAAGGGTGAGTCGCTGAGTTTGTTGCAATGCTGGTCGATTTTGATCAGGCTCGACGCGGTGATCTCTTCAAACAACAGGCCGTAGGGGTTGATTAAAAAATGGTGCTCGGGGCCAGGTACGCGGGCACTGATGTGGGTGAACACCAGGTCGCTCCAGCCATAGGCGGCGACCATGCGGTAGCAGGCCGCCAGGTCGACGCGCAGCGCCCATTCTTCGGCGCTCACGAGTTCTTTAAGAGAGGGAATATGCATGGCAGGTCTCCATTGAATAACCAAGGTGTGCCAGCTTAACCCAAGCTGTGCGTATGGGCATGTCGCAAGCAGTACACGGGAGAAAGGCATGCACCATACCGCGCTTGGTAAAATTGCCCGCATACGGCCGACTCCCAACAGGCTGCGGCTGCGCAAGCGTCCGGTCTGAAAACCCAACTGGTACTCGCCTAATGCAATACCCCAAAGAATTTGACGTGATCGTGGTCGGTGGCGGCCACGCCGGTACCGAGGCGGCCTTGGCCGCTGCCCGCATGGGCGCGCAAACCCTGCTGCTGACCCACAACATCGAGACCCTGGGTCAGATGAGCTGCAACCCTAGCATTGGCGGCATAGGCAAGGGGCACTTGGTCAAAGAGCTAGACGCCATGGGTGGGGCCATGGCCATTGCCACGGACGAAGGCGGCATCCAGTTTCGCATTTTGAACGGCTCCAAAGGCCCGGCAGTGCGCGCCACGCGGGCCCAGGCTGACCGCATTTTGTACAAGGCAGCGATTCGCCGCCGCATTGAAAACCAGCCCAACCTGACCTTGTTTCAGCAAGCGGTAGACGACCTGGTGGTGGAGGGCGAACGTGTGGTGGGCGCGGTGACCCAGGTGGGCATCCGCTTTCGTGCGCGCACCGTGGTGCTCACGGCAGGCACCTTCTTGGACGGCAAGATCCATGTGGGCTTGAACAACTATGCAGCGGGCAGGGCTGGCGATCCCCCGGCGGTGTCGCTCTCGGCACGGCTGAAAGAGTTGAAGCTGCCACAGGGGCGGCTCAAAACGGGTACGCCCCCGCGCTTGGATGGGCGCACGATTGATTTCTCTCGATGCCAGGAGCAAGCGGGTGATGGCATGCCGGGGCCAGACGGTAGCAGCACGCCTATGCCGGTGTTTAGCTTCATGGGCCAGGCCAGCATGCACCCCGCGCAAATGCCCTGCTGGATCACCCATACCAATGCGCGCACGCACGAGATCATTCGCGCGGGCTTTGACCGCAGCCCCATGTTCACCGGCAAGATCGAAGGCGTGGGCCCACGCTACTGCCCCAGCGTAGAAGACAAGGTGAATCGTTTTGCTGACAAAGAGAGCCACCAAATTTTTCTAGAGCCCGAGGGCTTGACCACCAACGAGTACTACCCCAATGGCATCAGCACCAGCCTGCCTTTTGACGTGCAGTACGACCTGGTGCACAGCATGGCTGGCCTGGAAAATGCACACATTTTGCGCCCCGGCTATGCCATTGAATACGACTACTTTGACCCGCGCTCGCTCAAAAGCAGCTTTGAAACCAAGCAGATCGGCGGCTTGTTTTTTGCTGGGCAAATCAATGGCACCACCGGCTACGAAGAGGCGGCAGCACAGGGCTTGTTTGCGGGCATCAATGCAGCCTTGCAAGTGCGCGAAATGACTGGCTTGGCCAATAGCTTCGGTGGTGCCTGGCTGCCGGGGCGCGACCAAGCGTACTTGGGCGTGCTGGTAGACGACCTCATCACCAAAGGCGTGACCGAGCCTTACCGCATGTTCACCAGCCGGGCCGAGTTTCGCTTGCAATTGCGCGAAGACAATGCCGACATGCGTCTGACCGAAGTGGGGCGCCAACTGGGCCTAGTGGGTGACGCGCAGTGGGACGCGTTCAGCCGCAAACGCGACGCTGTTTCACGTGAAACAGAACGACTCAAAGCCACCTGGGTCAACCCACAGAGCCTGCCTGCAGTCGAGGCTGAGCGCGTGCTGGGCAAAAGTATCGAACACGAGTACAGCCTGGCAGACCTGCTGCGCCGCCCCGATGTGGGCTACGCGTGCTTGATGTCGCTCGATGGTGGCAAGTACGCCAGTGCTGATGTTTCGGCCCAATCACTGGGGGGCTTGCATGAGGCGGTTGTTGAACAACTAGAAATTGCAGCCAAATATTCGGGCTATATCGAGCGCCAAAAAGGCGAGATAGAGCGCAGTGCGCATTACGAAAGCCTCAAGCTGCCCGGCAGTATGGACTATATGCAAGTGGCGGCGCTGTCTTTCGAGGTGCGCCACAAGTTGACCAAACACCGCCCCGAAACCTTAGGCCAAGCCTCGCGCATTTCGGGCGTTACGCCAGCGGCCATATCTTTGCTTTTGGTGCATTTGAAAAAGAGCAAGTCCAAAGGGTTTTTGCCATCGGATGCATCAGCCGACGGCCACGAGGCAGTGGCCTGATGCGGGTTTTGGAGGCGGAGCTGCGCCAAGGCTTGGCCAAATTGGCCCTGCAACTCGGCGACGTGCAGATTGCCCAGTTGCTCGACTATTTAGACTTGCTGCAAAAATGGAACAAGGTCTATAACCTCACCGCAGTACGCGATGCGGCCAGCATGCTGAGCCACCATTTGCTCGACAGCTTGGCTGTCATCGGGCCTTTGCAGCGCCATGTCGCTGGTCGGGCCTTGCGCATTTTGGACGTTGGCTCCGGCGGCGGCTTGCCGGGGGTGGTGGTGGCCATTTGTTGCCCCGGCTTGAGGGTGGACTGCGTTGACACCGTTGCCAAAAAGGCGGCCTTTGTCCAGCAGGTGGCGGTAACGCTCCAGTTGCCCAACTTGCGCGGTTTGCACAACAGGGTTGAGCAGCTTGCGGGCCCCTACGATGTGGTTGTGGCGCGCGCCTTTGCAGCGTTGGCTGACTTGGTGCAATGGTCGGCAGCTGCCTTGGTGCAAGAGGGTGTTTGGTTGGCCATGAAGGGCAAACATCCGGTAGAAGAGCTGGCCGTTTTGCCGCCAAACATCACAGTGTTTCACGTGGAACAGTTGCAGGTGCCTATGCTGAGCGCAGAGCGTTGCTTGTTGTGGTTGCGTCGCGGGTAAACTCGCTGTCTACGCAAGCACCAAGCCCATGCAAAATCTGCTCCCTCTGTTCAACACCTACTTTCGCGGCGAGCGTCTAGTCGCCTGCGTTTTCAAGCTGCTCGACGCGGGTGTTGGTGCGCCTTGTGTGCGGGGCAAGCCGATCGACTGCTTTGCCGAACGGCTTGCCCAGTCCTGTGCCGCCGAAGTCTGGAAGTTGGCCGCTACTGTTCACAAGGGGTCCTAGCATGTGGTTTGGCATTGCCGATTACGGCGCTTTTGTGGCCGCTATTGTTTTGTTTTTGCTGCTCCCCGGGCCGGGTAATTTGGCCTTGATCAGCTCCACCGGTAAGGGCGGTGTTGCTGGTGGCTTGGCGGCCACCTTGGGCGTGATTCTCGGCGACCAGGTGCTGATGTGGCTAGCGGTTGCCGGTGTTGCCGCATTACTGCTGGCCTACCCGGCGGCCTTTCATGCGCTGCAGTGGCTGGGTGCCGCGTATTTGGTGTGGTTGGGCACGCGCATGTTGTTGGCCAAGCCGGGCAGTGCACCGATACTGCATATTCGCCCGCGCCACTATTTGCAGCAGGCGTTTTTGATCACCCTTCTCAACCCCAAGGCCATCGTGTTTTACATGGCCTTTTTCCCGTTGTTTATCGACCCTGCGCTGCACCAAGGAGCGGCTACTTTTGGCGTTATGGCCCTGACCATCGCCAGCCTCACCTTTGCCTACGGTTTGTGCGTGGCCTTGCTAACCTACTTTTTTGCAGAGCGCTTGCGTGCCAGCCCTCGGGTGTCGCAGGCTTTGGGCCGTTTGGCGGGCATCTTTTTAATTGGCTTTGGCGTCAAGCTGGTCTTGGGCAAATAATCACCGAAAGCGGGCATGAAAATATTTTGCGTTGCAAATCAAAAAGGTGGTGTGGGCAAGACCACCACTACCGTCAACCTGGCCGCAGGCTTGGCCAAAGTCGGGCAGCGCGTGCTGATGGTCGACCTCGACCCCCAGGGCAACGCCACCATGGGCTCGGGCATCGACAAACGCACCCTGGCACTGAGCGTGTACGACGTCTTGCTAGAGTCCGCCAGCATCAGCGAAGCGCGGGTGCGCGCCGAGCGTTTGGCCGAGTCGGGCTGTGCCTACGACGTGCTGGGTGCCAGCCGTGAGCTGTCTGGCGCCGAGGTCGAATTGGTGGGCCTGGAGCGCCGCGACCAGCGCCTCAAGGCCGCATTGGCCACGGTCAAGGCCGAGTACGACGTTGTCTTGATCGACTGCCCACCCTCGCTCAGCTTGCTCACGCTCAACGGTCTGTGCAGCGCCCACGGCGTGGTGGTGCCCATGCAATGCGAGTACTTTGCGCTCGAAGGCCTGACCGACTTGGTCAACACCATCAAACAAGTGCACGCCAACCTCAACAAAGACCTGCAGATCATTGGCCTGTTGCGCGTCATGTTCGACCCGCGCATCACCCTGCAACAGCAGGTGAGCGACCAACTCAAAGCCCACTTCGCCGACAAAGTATTCAACACCGTCATTCCGCGCAATGTGCGCTTGGCCGAGGCCCCTAGCTACGGCTTGCCCGGCGTGGTGTTCGACCCTTCGGCCAAAGGCAGCCTGGCCTTTGTGGAGTTTGCGCAAGAAATGGTGGCGCGTGTGCGCAGCATGTAGAAAAACATGAAAAACGCCTGCAAAGCTCATGGAATATGCGTAGACAGCTATAAAAAAAATAGCACGCCGAGTGTGCAGCCATGAGCAGCTTGCGCATCTTGACCCTGCCCGGTTGGCAAGGCAGCGGGCCCGGCCACTGGCAAAGCCTGTGGGAGCGGAGCTATGGCTACCAGCGCGTTGAACAGCACGACTGGCAGCGCCCGCTGCGCGGCGACTGGATCGCTCGCCTCGACGAAGTGCTGCTGCAAAGCCCTGTGCCCGCCGTGCTGGTGGCGCACAGCCTGGGCTGCATCCAGGTGGCCGCCTGGGCCGCGCATTCGCGCCATACCGCTCGCGTCAAGGCTGCCTTCTTGGTGGCGCCGGGTGACGCAGAGCAAGAGTCTTTGCGCGGCCCGCTGCACAGTTGGTCACCCATTGCATTGCAAACGCTGCCCTTTCAAAGCCTGCTGCTCCATGCAGACAACGACCCCTATTGCAGCACCGAGCGCGCACGTTATTTTGCGCAAAACTGGGGTGCGCAGTACCTCGGCTACGGCGCATACGGCCACATCAACGCCGAGTCGGGCCTGGGCGATTGGCCCCAAGGCCAGGCCTTGCTGCAAGGCCTCATCGCCTCGACCCCAACACACTAGAAAGCACCGCATATGGCGACCAAAAAACCCAAAGGCCTAGGCCGCGGCCTCGAAGCCCTGCTTGGCCCCACCGCCAAAGACAATGGCGACCCGGCCGACCCGCTGGGCACCATCAACCCCGGCTTGCCCGCCAGCCTGCTACTGACCGACATGGTGCCCGGCCAGTACCAGCCGCGCACCCGCATGGACGAGGGCGCTCTCTACGAGCTGGCCGAATCCATCAAAGCCCAGGGCATCATGCAACCGATCTTGGTGCGTCGCTTAAACGACGGGCCCAACAGTGGCAAATATGAAATCATCGCGGGCGAACGCCGCTTTCGCGCGGCCAAGCTGGCTGGCCTGGACAGCGTGCCCGTGCTGGTGCGCGACGTACCCAATGAGTCGGCCGCGGCCATGGCGCTGATCGAAAACATCCAGCGCGAAGACCTCAACCCGCTCGAAGAAGCCCAGGGCTTGCAACGCCTCATCAAAGAGTTTGGCCTCACCCACGAGCTGGCCGCGCAGGCGGTGGGCCGCTCGCGCAGTGCCGCCAGCAACCTGCTGCGTCTGCTCAACCTGGCCGAGCCGGTGCAAACCATGCTCATGGCTGGCGACATCGACATGGGCCACGCCCGCGCCTTGCTCGGCTTGGAGCGGGCCACGCAAATCACCGCCGCCAGCCAAATTGCCGCACGCAAACTCTCGGTGCGCGAGGCCGAGAGCCTGGCCAAAAAACTCTCCGCCGAATTTAATTTGCAGCCGCAAAAAGCCAAAAAAGAGAAATCGCGCGATTTAAAGCGCGTTGAAGAAGAGTTGTCGGACCTGCTCACCGCTCAGGTAGAGGTGCGCGTTAAAAAGCGGGTTAAGCGCCATGGCCGCGTTGAAGAAATGGGCGAGTTGGCGATTCAATTTGGCTCGCTCGACGAGCTCAACGGCCTGATCGACCGCTTGCGCGCAAGCAAAACCTAAGGCCTGTACCGCAAGCTTCTAGAGCGTAAAAATCTTCCCCGGATTCATAATGTTTTTCGGGTCGAGCGCACGCTTGATGGTGCGCATCATGTCCACCGCTCCGGCACCGGCTTCGGTGACCAAGAAGTCGATTTTGTGCAAGCCAATGCCATGCTCACCCGTGCATGTACCGCCCAGCTCCAAAGCACGCATAACCAACGTATGGTTAAGCGCTTCGGCGGTCTCGCGCTCCTTGGGGATGCTCGGGTCGATCAAATAGCCAAAGTGGAAGTTGCCATCGCCCACATGGCCGACCAAAAAATAGGCCAGGCCTGATGCGTCGGCCTCGGCGATGGAGTCGAGCAGGCAGTCGGCCAAGCGGCTAATCGGCACGCAGGTGTCGGTGCTGATCGCGCGGCAGCCGGGCTTGCTCTGCAGGGCGGCAAAGTAGGCGTTGTGCCGCGCCGTCCACAGCTTGGTGCGCGCCTCGGGCGTGCTGGCCCATTCAAAAGCCTGGCCACCAAACTCGTTGGCGATGTCTTGCACGGTCTCGGCCTGTTCTTTCACGCTGGCGGGCGAGCCGTGAAACTCCATCAGCAGCATTGGCTCTTCGCGCAGGCCCAATTTGCTGTGCGCGTTGACCATGTGCACAGTGTTGTGGTCGATCAGCTCCACCCGCGCAATCGGCACGCCCATTTGAATGGTCTGAATCGTGGCGCGCACCGCCGCTTCAATGCTCGGAAAGGAGCACACCGCTGCGCTAATGGCCTCGGGCAGCGGGT
>CANFOR010000045.1 GCA_947448675.1 Betaproteobacteria bacterium | reverse complement strand
CTCAAGGTCGAGCGCATCGATCACGGCGTGCGCTGCGACGAGGACGTCCACCTGGTCGACCGCCTGGTCCGCGAGCACATCCCGCTGACCGTGTGCCCGCTGTCCAACCTCAAGCTGCGCGTCTTCCCCACACTGGCCGCGCACAACCTGGGCGCTTTGCTAGAAGCGGGCCTGTGCGCCACCGTCAACTCCGACGACCCGGCCTACTTTGGTGGCTACATCAATGACAACCTCACCCAGACCTTTGCCGCCACCGGCTTGGGCGCACAGCAGGCTTACCAATTGGCCTGCAATAGTTTGGAGGCCAGCTTTGCCGATGCCAGAGCCAAACGCCTGCATCTCGACCGGGTGCGCGAATACTTCGCCAATTTCAGGTAAAATAAGGCCACGAACCGCGCCGCTCCTGCGTACCGTGCTATTGTTTTAGGAGCCATGTAGAGGACTACCATGTACAAAAACCTCGCCACCGCGCTAGCGGCAGCTTGTTTTTCTTTTTCCGTTTTTTGCCAAACCACCCCCGCCAACCCAGCGCCCGCAGCAGGTGCCAGTAACGCAGTTCCACTCAAAATTGGCTTTGTCTACGTAGCCCCGCTCACCGACGCCGGTTGGGTGCGCCAGCATGAAGAAGGCCGCAAAGCCATAGACGCCGCTTTAGGCAAGCAGGTGCAAACCAGCTATGTAGAAAACGTGGCCGAAGGGGCCGACGCCGAGCGCGTCATCCGCGACTTAGCCCAGCAGGGCATGCAGCTCATCTTCACGCCCAGCTTTGGCTATATGGAGCCCACGCTCAAGGTGGCCAAAGACTTTCCGGGCGTTAAGTTCGAGTCCATCACCGGCTACAAAACCGCGCCCAACGTAGCCGTGGCCAATGCCCGCTACTATGAAGGCCGCTATCTGGCGGGCATCGCTGCCGGGCGCATGACAAAGAGCAACGTGGCGGGCTACGTAGCGGGCTTTGCCATACCCGAAGTGCTGCAAGGCATCAATGCGTTTACGCTAGGCATGCGATCGGTCAACCCCAAGGCCACGGTGAAGGTGATCTGGCTCAACGACTGGTTCAATCCACCGCGAGAGCGCGACGCGGCCATGGCCTTGTTTGACCAAGGCGTTGACGTCATCGCCTTCCACACCGGCTCCACCGCCGTGATGGCCGCTGCGCAAGAGCGCGGCAAGATGGCCGTGGCTTACCACTCCGACATGCGCAAGGTCGCGCCGCAAGCGCAGATCATCGCCGTCACGCACGAGTGGGGCGCCTACTACACGGCCCGCGCCAAAGCCGTGCTGGCAGGCACCTGGAAGAGCGGCGAGGTCTGGGGCGGCGTGAAGGAAGGCATGGTGCGCGTGGGTGACTTTGGCCCCCAAGTGCCCGCCGCCGTGCAGGCAGAGGTACTGGCCAAGCAGCGTGACATAGCCTCGGGCAAACTCCAGCCCTTTAGCGGCCCGTTGCAAGACAACGAGGGCCACGAGGTATTGCCCGCTGGCAAGGCGCTCAGCGACGGGCAAATTTTGTCTATGAACTATTTACTCGCCGGCGTGCAGGGCAAGCTGGGCAAGTAAGGCTGGGCGGGTAGGGCTAGGCATGTGGGTGCGCTCTACAATGCGTAGCACTGGAGAGCGCACTACATGAGCATCAAGTCAGACAAATGGATCCGCCGCATGGCCGAGAGCACCGGCATGATCGAGCCCTTCGAGCCCGGGCAGATTCGCCAGGTCGATGGCAAAAAAATTATCAGCTACGGCACCAGCAGCTACGGCTACGATATCCGCTGCGCGCCAGAGTTCAAGGTCTTTACCAACATCCACAGCACCGTGGTCGACCCGAAGAACTTTGACGAAAAAAGCTTCGTCGACTTCCACGACGATGTGTGCATCATCCCGCCCAACAGCTTTGCCCTGGCGCGTACGCTCGAGTACTTTCGCATCCCACGCAATGTGCTCACCATCTGCCTGGGCAAAAGTACCTACGCACGCTGCGGCATCATCGTCAACGTCACCCCCTTCGAGCCCGAGTGGGAAGGCTACGTCACCCTAGAGTTCAGCAACACCACCCCGTTGCCCGCCAAGATTTACGCTGGCGAAGGCTGCGCCCAAGTGCTGTTTTTTGAAAGCGACGCCGACGATGTCTGCGAGACCAGCTACAAAGACCGTGGCGGCAAATACCAGGGGCAGCGCGGGGTAACGCTGCCCAAAGCTTGATGCAATAGGGGGTGCTTTTTCTGGTGCTGCTCTTCGCTTATGGCGAGATGCTTGGCAGGGTATCAGGGTACTCGCGTTTAGCATGCCAGTCAGGCCCTGTATTACCCATGAGCATTTGGTTCCAATAGAGCCATGGTAGAAAGCGCTTTTTCAAATGCCAGTAACGACGTGCCGGCTTTCGCGGGTCGGCAGCAAAGCTGGGCATCACAACGCCATCGTAGCCAAACTCGGCCAGAATTATTTTTCCAACCGACGTAGTCAGAGGGCACGAGGCATAGCCATCGTATTGGGCAGACAAAGCACTTCCCATGCGCAGAGCCAATAGGTTGCTGACCATAATGGGTGCCTGGGCACGTACTGCAGCAGCAGTTTTGCTGTTGGCGGTGCCAGCACAATCCCCTAAGGCGAAAACATTCGGGAACAGCGTACTTTGTAAACTGTGCTTGTTAACCGCCACAAAACCTGCCGCATCCGCCAATGGACTGTTCTTAATAAAATCTGGTGCCGATTGCGGGGGGGTGACATGTAGCATGTCGAATTTTTCAATATGGCGAATTTTCATGCCATCGACGGTGGTTTCAAAAACGGCTTCTTTCCCCGGGCCATTGACTGCAACTAAGTTGTACCCGAAATGGGTGGCGATACCATAATGCTTTACGACTTGCATAAGAGCTTTTGCGTAAAACGGGACACCAAAAATTGCTGGGCCAGCATTGCAGAACCCTAGTTCTACTTTTCGACCTTTGCGTTTGAAGTGGTCGGCAGCCATATAAAGAATTTTTTGCGGCGCACCGGGGCATTTAATGGGCATTGGTGGTTGGGTGAACAACGCACGGCCATTTTGCATACCCTGAACACATTCCCATGTGTAGGGTGCTGTGTCATAACTGTAATTGCTACAAACCCCGTTTTTACCAAGCGTATCGACTAAACCGTCGATGAGCTGCCAATTGGTTTGCAGCCCGGCTGCCACAATGAGTTGCTCGTATTCAAGGATGCTTCCATCTTCCAGCTGTACACGGTTGCTGGTGGGCTCAAAACTGTGCGCGCGTTGTTGAATAAGGCTTACGCCAGCAGGTAGTACGGCTTTCAGCCGTCGGCGGGTGGTGGCTACGTCATATTCACCAGCCCCCACCAATGTCCATGCTGGCTGGTAATCGTGGGTAGATGATGGCTCTACGATGGTCACGCTAAGTTGTGGTGCACGTTTGCGCAATACTGCGGCGGCAGTAATGCCAGCGGCACCGCCACCAATAATGGCAACAGAGCAGCGTTGATTAGATGGGGTCATGGTGTCTCCAGGTTTATTGTTCGAGGGTGTTGAGGGTGTCACTCAGGGCACTTGCAACAAGCAAACATTAGCATATACTTATATATGTTGTCCATATAGGTAACGCTATGTCGAACGTGATCCAACTGAACTCCCGGCTGTGCTGTCCTCACTGTGGATTTACCAAAACGGAATGCATGCCAGAAGATGCCTGCCAATATTTTTATGAGTGCTCAGGCTGTAAAAAAACACTGACGCCTATGGCAGGCGACTGCTGTGTCTTTTGCTCATTTGGCTCCATACCATGCCCACCCATTCAGGAGAATCGCGCGTGTTGCACATGACAGTTTGGCTCGTTGCGATTGGCTTTTTGACGGGCACTACCCTGGTACTCACAGGTGCGGGTGGCGGTATTTTGGCCCTGCCGCTTTTGTTGTTTGTGACTGATATGGACGTGCAAGCCGCCGCTCCGATTGCGCTGATGGCAGTGGCCATGTCTGCGGGTGTTGCCAGCCTGTCAGGCTTGTGGGCGGGGGTGGTGCGCTATCGTGCTGCCGCACTGATGGCGGTATCCGGCTGGTTGATAAGCCCCTTGGGTGTGTGGTTGGCACACCGTGTCTCGAGTGCGCTTTTAGCGTGTGCATTTGCCTTGCTAATGTTGCGCAATGCTTGGGCTGTGTGGACGCGCAGCCAGCGCGATGCGAAATGGCTTGAAACGCGCGGGGAAAAGGGTTGCGCATGTCAGCTGAGTCCAAGCACGGGTCGTTTGATTTGGTCATCTACTTGCGCCAGGGTGCTTGCATTCACCGGAGTCATGACAGGTTTTTTGTCTGGGCTGTTGGGTGTTGGTGGCGGCTTTATCGTGGTGCCGCGTTTGCTAAAGCACAGCGATTTACCTATGCAAAGCGTTGTTGCTACATCGTTAATGGTAATTTGTTTGGTGTCCTTGTTTGCTGTTGGGAACTCTGCACTGGCGCATGGTATTGAATGGCATATTGCAATGCCGTTTATGTCAGGAACAATAGCGGCGAGTCTTCTCATGCGCGCATTTATCAGCCGCATACCTGCCCAGTGGGTATCGCGTGCTTTTGCCTGTATGTGTGTAGTCGCCGCGGCAATGTTGTTATCCCGCAATGCCGGGGCATTGTTGAATTAATTTTTTAAGGATATAAAAAATGCAACCCATTCAATTGTTCGATGCTGCATCGAGCACGTATACCTATTTAATATTTGATGAACTCACCCGCGACGCGGTGATTATCGACCCTGTGGATACGCAGATTGAACGCGACTTGGCCTGTTTGCATGAAAACGGCTTGCGTTTGGTTTGGAGCATTGAAACCCATGCACATGCCGATCACATTACCAGTGCAGGCCAATTGGCTGAGCACACGGGTGCCAAGACGGGCGCACCGGCTGCCTGTGGAATTACAACAGCAAGCAGACAGCTGCATGATCGTGACAGCCTAGTATTCGGCAATGAAAGCATTGTTGCGCTACTTACGCCTGGGCATACGGCCGGTAGCATGTGCTATTTGTGGCGTGACCATGTTTTCACGGGTGATACATTGCTCATCAATGGCTGCGGTCGCACTGACTTCCAGTCGGGCAGTGCGCAGGCCTTGTATGGCAGCCTTACGGAAGTGTTATTTGTTTTGCCCGATTCCACTACGGTTTGGCCTGGACACGACTATGAAGGTCGCAGTCACACCAGCATTGCAAAAGAAAAGTCCAGCAATGTGCGCATTGCGGGCAAAACCATGGCTCAATTTATCGAGACTATGGACGCATTGAATTTACCCAAACCTAAACGAATAGACGAGGCGGTGCCTGCCAATTTGACTTCTGGATTGCGGCACGATGCAGGAGGCGAACAACTGCTGGTCGCGCGACCCGCCGCGGGCTACGCTGGCGATGTTTCTGCGCAGTTGGCATACCAGTGGTGGCAGTCTGGTGTTGCCGTGCTGGTAGATGTTCGTAGCGATGCAGAGCGCGAGTGGGTTGGCTTTGTTCCAGGTGCGGTTGCTTTGGCGTGGAAGCAATGGCCCAGCATGGCGATGAACATGGATTTCGATAAAGGACTGACTGGCACAGTCCCATCGGGGAAAACCGTTGTATTTCTGTGCCGCAGCGGCGTGCGATCCATTGCTGCCGCTAAACGCGCTACAGAGTTGGGCCTTGAAGCCTACAACATACTAGAAGGTTTTGAAGGTGACCCTAACGATCAGGCCCAGCGTGGTGTCAAGGGTGGCTGGCGCAAGCAAGGACTCCCTTGGCGGCAAAGCTGAGGAACCATCGCTTCTGCGCGTGTGCTACAAATTCAATAGCTGTACACGCTTATTCCGCAAGCATGACGGGACATTTTCTATCACACGCGTGCACAGTCTGCCGCGTAGCACACACGGCCATCAGTACCGGCGCGCGTAGTTGAACATCAGCGCCGAGTTGCCCAAGAACTGCAGTTCCAACGCGTCTTGCGGGGTAAAGCGGTAGCCCACTGCGGGGATGATGGCAGGGGAGAAGCCCTTGTAATTGAGCGGCACTTTGTGCTGGTAGGCACCCACATAACCGTACAAAATGCCGGCCGACACCGAGGCGTAGAGCTTGGGCACGGCGGGCCAAATGTTGTTGTAGCTGCGGCCCACATAGGCGTAGGCTGAGGGCTGGCCAAAGGAGTTGCTAAACAGGCTCAGGCCACAAAAATTGCCGCCGGGCAGGTCGCGCACATAGCCCAGCAGGCGCACCGGCTTATGCTCGGCTGAGTAGCTGTAATGGTAGGTGTAGGGCGAGAGCAAAATTTCTTCGCGGTAGCTGGGCTCGGCTACATTGGGGTTGATGAGTTGGCTGGGGCAGGGCTGAAACTCGGCCCTGGCCTGGGGGGCCAAAAGTGCCGCAGCACAGAGCAAAGAATTTTGTAGGAGTTTGTGGATGGCGTTCATGTGGGATATTTTACGGGGCGGTGTGTGGCAGTTGGTGCGGGGTGCGCGCGGGCATTCGTGGCCTTTGGCCGTGCTGTTGCTGCCAACGCTTTCGGCCTGTTCGACTTTTGACGACTGGCAGCGGCTCAAGGTGTACCGACCCACGCGCATCGAGAGCAGTGCCGCTTTGCAGGCACTGCAAGTGCAGTGGCCCAGCGTAGCCACCCAGACCGTTCATCTGCCCAACGGCGAGCAGTTGCAGGTGCTGCAGGTGATGCGCATTTCTCAAGAGAATCTAGCGCCAGAGCGCTCCAATACTGCGAACGACGCTACTGAAATTATAGCGGTCAATGAGGCAAAGCAGCCCATCGTGAACGTGCTCTATCTGCACGGCACGGTGGCCCATGCCTGGGGCAATATGGCAAAAATTCAGGGCATCACACGCAATGGGCTGAACGTCTTCGCGCCCGACTACAGGGGCTGGGGCAGCTCATCGCCGCGCCTTCCCGACGAGGCCAGCATCCACGAAGACGCCTGGGCCACTTGGCAATATTTGCAAGCCTTGCAGGCCCTGCAAGCTGCGCAAGCCACTGCGAGCAGCGCGGCAGCTGCCGCAACATCTTCTGCACCCAGTGCGCAAGCAAACAGGCCGGTGCGCTGGGTGATCTACGGCCACTCGATGGGCAGTGCGGTGGCGGTGCGCCTGGCGCAGCGTTTGAAGCACAGCGCGCCCAAGGCCTATTGCGCCTTGGTGCTTGAGAGCAGCTTCACCAGCTTCCCCGATGTGGCGCGCAGTGCCAGTACCCTGCTGGGCCCGCTCGCGGCTGGCCTCAGCTCACAAAAAATGGCGTCTATCGAGCGCATTGCCGACGTGCAAGGCCCGCTGTGGCTGCTGCACGGCACGCAAGACAGCACCATCCCCATCGCCCTGGGGCGGCAGCTGTTTGAGGCCGCGCCCGAGCCCAAAACTTGGCTAGAGTTGCCCTATGCGCACAGCAATTTGCAAACCGACACTTCAGGCCAGTACTATGCCCTGTGGCGCAGCGTGTTGGCCACTTGCGAAGCGCCGGAGCGCCCATAGTTAGTGTTTGCCAGAGTTTAGAAAGGCCCACCCTTGTACAAAGTTTTATGTCTCTGCCTTGTAGGCCTGCTGCAAGCGGCCTGCAGCACCATGTCACCCGAACAATGCAAGGTGGCCGACTGGGGCGTGGTCGGCCTGCGAGACGGCCAAGTGGGCGCGCCACTGGGCTTGCTCGACACGCGCAGCAAAGACTGCGCCAAGGTCGGCGTGCAGGTGCTGGCCCAGCCCTATCTACAGGGCCGCGAAGTGGGCTTGCAAAGCTATTGCCAACTGGGCAATGCCGCGCGCGAAGGCTTGGCCGGACACGACTACGCGCATGTCTGCCCCTTACCGATGGATGCCGAGTTTCAGCGCCGCTGGCAAGTGGGGCTGAACGTGTTTGGCGCGCGGCAAAACCTGTCCTTGCTCGAGCGGCGGCGCCGCAACCTCGAATGGCGTTTGCGCGATGCCACCTCCGACGATGAACGTTTTCGCATCCGCAATGAACTCTTCGAGTTGGACATGCGTTTTCGCTTTGCGCGCGACACCCTGCGCGACGCGCTCGACGCATTGAACGCGCTGAACCAACTGAAATAAATCTCTTCCAAACTTGCGCAGGCCCAGGCGCATTCGATCTGCGGCAATTTACCTACGAGGTTCTTATGGACATTCTGGACTACAAAATCTACGGCGCAGAAATGCAATATGTCGAGTTAGAGCTGGGCCCCGGCGAGGCCGCTGTGGGCGAGGCGGGTAGCCTCTTCTTCATGGAGCAGGGCATCGACTTGGACGCTGTGCTGGGCGACGGTTCCGACCAACACAGCGGTTTCATGGGTAAGCTGCTCGGCGCGGGCAAACGCTTGCTCACCGGAGCCTCGCTGTTCACCACCGTTTACACCAACAAAGACGGCATGAAACGCAAAGTCGCCTTTGCCGCGCCCTACCCGGGCAAGATCATTCCCGTCAACCTGCGCGAGCTGGGCGGCACGCTGATGTGCCAAAAAGAAGCCTTCTTGTGCGCCGCGCGCGGCGTGGCCATTGGCCTGGCGTTTCAAAAGCGTTTGGGTGCGGGATTTTTTGGCGGCGAGGGCTTCATCATGCAAAAGCTCGAAGGCGACGGTCTGGCCTTTATGCACAGCGGCGGCACCATCGCCAAACGCACGCTCGCGCCTGGCGAGGTGCTGCGCGTCGACGCCGGTTGCCTGGTGGCCTTTGAGCCCACGGTGGACTTTGACATCCAATTCGTGGGCGGCATCAAGACCGCGTTGTTTGGTGGCGAAGGCCTGTTTTTTGCCACCTTGCGCGGCCCTGGCACCGTGTGGCTGCAAAGCCTGCCTTTCTCGCGCCTGGCCTCGCGCATATTTGCCGCCGCACCGCCCATGGGGCAAGGCGGTGGCGGCAGTGGCAGCGGTCTGGCCGCAGGCATTTTGGGTGGCTCGCTCTTAGGTGGCATGGGCGGCAGCCGCGACTCCAACAGCGACAGTGGCGACGGCGGTTGGTTCAGCGACGACAACAGTTAAAGCCGCGTGCCGCAGCGCTAAAATCCGCCAAAAGGCGCACGGAATATGCGTAAGCAGCTATACATTTTGTAGCTGCCTACGCGTGCCATGCCTTGCAATGCAAGGGCTTAGCTGGTGCCCAAAGCAGGGTCGCTGATGCTGGGACGGCCATTTTCCAAATGGCCCGCAATGCGCCGCTGGTAGCTGTCGTCGCGCGCGTCGCTCACCGAAATGTCATACCAACCGTGGCTGTCTTCCAGGTTCCACACGTCTTGCACGCTCTTGCCTGCAGGCACGCTCACGGTGTGCGGGCCTTGGCCGTCGTAGCGGTTGGCAATGCGCAGGCGCAGCTCGCTGCTGCCGGGGTTCATCAGCGTGAGCAACACGCTGTTGCTGGCCACATCGTAGCGGTAGCTGATCTCGGCCGAAGCGGGGCTGGTGCTGCTGGGCACGCGACCTTTGAACTGGCACAAAAAGCCGTTGGGCCCATGCACCGAAAAGTCGTAGTTTTGCGCTGCCGGGCTGGCCGCAGGGATGCTGTCGGACAGCTTGCGCCCGGCCTCTACGGTGTAGACCCAAGGCCCGTCGCTGCGCAGGGGCGAGTTAACGTAGAAAGACACGCCCGCGCGGCCCGTGTTGTGGAACTCTAGCGCCATGCTTTTGTCGCTGCTTTGCATACGGCCCAGCACGCCCAGCTCGTAGGGCAGGGCGCGTGCACGCTTCACTCCGGGCTCTTGCAGCGGCATGGTCTGCTTGGTCGGCGGCACCGGCACCAGGCTGTTGTGGCGCACAAAGTCGGGTGGGTAATAGCCCTTGGTGTCGGGCAGTTGCAACGGCTTTGCATCCTCATTGGGTTTGGTAAAGTTAAAGGCGGCGGTGAGGTCGCCACACACGGTACGGCGCCAGAGCGAGGTGTTGGTGTCGGCAATGGCGTACTGGCTGCCAAAGCGTTTCTCAATGAAGCGAATCAGCGAGGTGTGGTCAAACACCTGCGAACAAACCCAGCCGCCGCGTGACCAGGGCGAAACCACAATCATTGGCACTCGCACCCCCAGGCCATAGGGCCCAGGCTGGGCTGCACCGGCGTTGTAGAACTCGCCTGCAGTGCTCACGGTGGAGGCACCGCTTTGTTTGGAGTAGGGCGCAAAAGGTGGCACCATGTGGTCGAACAAGCCGTCGTTCTCGTCGTAGGTGACAAACAGCGCGGTTTTGCTCCACAGCACCGGGTCGGCGGTTAAGGCCTTGATGACTTGGTCGATGTACCAAGCGCCGTAGTTGGCCGGCCAATTGGCGTGCTCGCTATAGGCCTCGGGTGCCACCACCCACGAGACCTGGGGCAGGCTGCCTTTGGCAATGTCTTGCTTGAGCACGTCAAACAGCGTGCCACCTTGCGAGATATTGGTGCCGGTGCGGGCCTTTTCATAGAGCGGGCTGCCGGGCAGGGCGTTTTGGTATTGGTGAAAGTACAGCAAAGAGTTGTCGCCGTAGTTGCCAATGAAAGGGTCGTCGGTCCAACCCCAATAGCCTGCTGCATCCAGGCCAGTGCCCACGTCTTGGTAGATCTTCCAGGAGACGCCCGCGCGCTCCAGCACCTCGGGGTAGGTAGACCAGTCGTAGCCGACTTCAGCGTTGGAGATGACGGGGCCGCCGCCGCGCCCGTCATTGCCCGTCCAGCCCGTCCACATGTAGTAGCGGTTGGGGTCGGTCGGGCCCATTACCGAGCAATGGTAGGCGTCACACACGGTGAAGGCATCGGCCAATTGGTAGTGGTAGGGAATGTCTTTGCGCGTGAGATAGGTCATGGTGTTGCTGCCCTTGGCGCTGGCCCATTGGTCGTAGCGGCCATGGTTCCAAGCCGCGTGTGAGTCGCCCCAGCCGTGCGGCGTGCCTTCGAGGTATTGCAGGCCCAGGTTGTCGCCCGCAGGGCGGAAGGGCAGCAGGTAACTATTGCCGTTGGGCTGGTACCACACCGGCTTGCCGCTGGTGAGGGTGACGGGCCGCGGGTCGCCAAAGCCGCGCACGCCACGCATGCTGCCAAAGTAGTGGTCGAAAGAGCGGTTTTCTTGCATCAAGATCACGATGTGTTCCACATCTTGAATACTGCCGGTGCGGTTGTTGGCGGGCAAGCTCATGGCTTGGCGAAGGGTCTGGGCAAAGGCTTCGGGCGCGAGGGCTGCAGTGGCCAAAGAACTGGCGGCCAAGCGCATAAAGTCGCGGCGTTGATGGGCTGATGTCATGGAATCTCCTAGGAAAAATACGTTTCGTGGGGAGTGCGCTGGCCTGATTGCCAAGCGCAATGCACTCTAGGATTCGTGTAAGTCAAAAGCATGACATTGCCCTCTAACAGCGGCGCTGCGCGAGCTGCGCAGTGCCAAATAGCTGCGCTGAGCCAATGCTGGTGCGCGTAGGGCGCTAGAAAATCCAGAGCAAATTATTTTTCAATGGCCAGCGCACATCAGCTTACGCCGCCGCTGCCGCAGGCTTTGCGCAGGGGCCAAACTTTTGCGGTGTACCATTTGCCCCGTTTAGCTTGAATACCAATCCACCCCGCAGCACCAGGAGACCGCTATGAAATGGGAAGGCAACCGAGAGTCCGACAATGTAGAAGACCGCCGTGGCGACGAGGGCGGAGCCTCGGGTGGCTTTGGCGGTGGTGGCGGCATTGGCGGGCGGCACATCGGCATTGGCTCGATCGTGATCGCGCTGGCCGCGTCTTACTTTTTGGGCGTCAACCCGATGACGGTGTTGGGCCTGCTCAGTGGCGGCTCGCCCGCGCCGGTGCAAACGCAAGCCGTGGGCCATAAACCCAATGCCGCCAACGAAGACCATTTGACCAAGTTTGTGCGCACCGTGCTGGCCGACACCGAAGACACCTGGGCCAAAGTGTTTACCGCCGGTGGTGCCAAGTACGTCAACCCCGGCTTGGTAATCTACACCGGGGCCACGCCCACGGCTTGTGGCGCAGGCCAAGCGGCCATGGGCCCGTTTTACTGCCCTGGTGACCAAAAGGTCTACATCGACCTGGCTTTCTACCAAACCCTGAAGAACAAGCTCGGCGCGGGTGGCGAGTTTGCCCAAGCCTATGTGGTCGCCCATGAGGTGGGCCACCATGTGCAAAAACTGCTGGGCATCAGTGGCAAGGTCGAAGCGGCCCAGGCCCGCGCTAGCAAAGAGCAAAGCAATGCCCTGAGCGTGCGCCTAGAGCTGCAAGCCGACTGCTTTGCCGGGGTGTGGGCCAATAACTCGCCCAACTCACGCCAGATGCTCGAGGCGGGCGACCTCGAGTCGGCGCTGAACGCTGCCGCCAAGATTGGCGACGACGCCTTGCAAAAAGCCGCTACCGGCCATGTAGTGCCCGAGAGCTTTACCCATGGCTCCAGCGCGCAGCGGCAAAAGTGGTTTACCACCGGCATTCAAACCGGCAGCGTCAAGGCCTGCGACACCTTTAGCGCCGCCAGTATTTAGCCGGCAAAGGGCTTAGGAAGCGCTGGCAAAGCCTGTGCAAAGGCGTGCCAAGGCCCGTGCCGGGCCTAGCGCGCGGGTTTAGGGGATAATAGGGGCTAAGCCCGCTTTCGCTGGGCGTGCGCAGCTATAAAACTTGTAGCGTGCAGACCACCCCAAACTTGCGCTTTGAATGACCCAATCTTTTTCTGAACTCCAGCTCGCCGAGCCATTGATGCGCGCCATTGCGGGCATGGGCTACGAGCACATGACGCCGATCCAAGCGCAGGCCATCCCCGTGGTGCTGCAAGGCCGCGACGTGATGGGCGCAGCCCAAACCGGCACTGGCAAAACGGCTGCCTTTACCCTGCCCCTGTTGCAGCGCATGCTCAAACACGAGAACGCTTCCATGTCGCCGGCCCGCCACCCGGTGCGCGCTCTGGTGCTACTGCCCACCCGTGAGCTGGCGGTACAAGTGGCCGATCAGGTGCGCCAATACGCCCAGCACACCAATCTGCGCAGCACAGTGGTGTTTGGTGGCATGGACATGAAGCCGCAAACCCTGGAGCTTAAAAAAGGCGTCGAGGTTTTGGTGGCCACGCCCGGCCGTTTCCTCGACCACATTGAAGCCAAGAGTGCGGTGCTTAACCAGGTCGAATACGTGGTGCTCGACGAAGCCGACCGCATGCTCGACATTGGCTTTTTGCCCGACCTGCAACGCATTTTGAGTTACCTGCCCAAGCAGCGCACCACGCTCTTGTTTAGCGCCACCTTTTCGCCCGAAATCAAGCGCTTGGCCAGCAGCTATTTGCAAGACCCGGTGACGATTGAAGTGGCCCGGCCTAATGCCACGGCCTCCACCGTGACGCAGCATTTCTACAACGTCGGCGACGACGACAAACGCCGTGCGCTCAAGCAAATCATCAAGCAAAACAGCATCAGCCAAGCCTTTGTCTTTGTGAACAGCAAACTCGGCTGCGCGCGCTTGGCCCGTTCGCTGGAGCGCGAGGGCCTCAAAGCCGTTGCCATGCACGGCGACAAGAGCCAAGACGAGCGTTTAAAGGCGCTGGACTCCTTCAAAAAAGGCGAGGTCGATCTGTTGGTCTGCACCGACGTAGCCGCGCGCGGCCTGGACATCAAAGACGTACCGGCCGTGTTCAACTTTGACATCCCCTTCAACGCCGAAGACTACGTGCACCGCATTGGCCGTACGGGCCGCGCCGGGGCCGAGGGCTTGGCCGTGAGCTTCGTCTCGCACAGCGACCAGCGCTTGGTGGCCGACCTGGAAAAGCTGCTCAAGACCAAGCTGGAAATTGAGCCGATGGAGTTTGAAGAAGACCAGTCGCACATCCGCGACCAAGGCCGCATCAACGACGGCCAACGCGCTTGGCGCGACCAAGAGCGCCAGCAAGACGAGCGGCCCCGTCGCTCGGAACGCGAGTCTGGGCGCGATGCAAGCCGTGGCCCACGTTTTGATACTTTGCGCGACGAGCCACGCCGTGAACGCAGCTACGCCCAGCGCCCCGCGCCGGTGCAAAACGACCCGTTTTTTGACCGCCCCTACGAGCCTGCGGCTGCTAGCGCAGAGCCCAGCGAAGCGAGCAAACCGGCCTGGGAAAAGTCGGCCGTGGTGCCAGCGCCCAAAGGCTTGTCGGCCTACATTCGGCCCAAGCGCAAAGTGGCGGCGCTGTTTAAAACGGCTTGAGTTAGCTAAAACAGCTTGAGTTAACGCCCTTCAGCAGCTTGATTCGAGCTGTTTCAAAAGCCCCTAAGCGTCTACTTGAATCAGCTCGCGCTCGGCGGGCGTGGCGCCCAAGCGCATCGCGCTGAGCTGGCGCCCCCACACACAGCCGGTGTCCATGCCGATCAAGTTCGGGCGGTGAATGTGGCCCAGCGAGGCCCAGTGGCCAAAGGCCACCGTCACCCCATGCGTGGCGCGGTTGGGCACATCAAACCAGGGCATATAGCCTGCGGGCGCGCTGCCCAAGCCCTCTTTGCTGTCGAACTCCATTTCGCCTTGCGCGGTGCAAAAGCGCAGGCGGGTGAGGGCGTTGACGATCACCCGCAGACGGTCGTCGCCGCTGAGCTCTTCGCTCCAGCGATTGGGTTGATTGCCATACATGGTGTGCAACCAGTTTTTGTAGGAATCTCCGCGCAAAACGCGCTCCAGCTGTGCGCTGAGTGCTATTGTTTGCGTAGCATTCCATTGCGGCAACACGCCTGCGTGCACCATCAAAATGCCGTGTTCATACAAAGCCAAGGGGCGTTGGCGCAGCCAGTCTAAAAGCGCGTTGCGGTCGCTCGCGGCCAGCACTTCGCCCAGCGTGTCGCCCGCATGCGGCTGGCGCACGCCACTGGCCACGGCCAGCAGGTTCAGGTCGTGGTTGCCCAAAATGCATTGGGCCGAATGCCCATAACCCATCAAGCGGCGCAGCACGCCCGCCGAGTCGGGGCCGCGGTTGACCAGGTCGCCCAACACATACAAAGTGTCTCGGCTGGGTGAGAAGTCTATGCTGCTCAGCAAGCGGCCCAATGCCGCGTTGCAGCCCTGCACATCGCCAATACAGTAAAGTGCCATGGTGTTTGTGTTCTAAGTGTGTATGGACTTTATCCTGATTGCGCTGTTGACTTTGCTCAACGCGGTGTTTGCTATGTCTGAAATGGCGCTG
>CANFOR010000044.1 GCA_947448675.1 Betaproteobacteria bacterium | reverse complement strand
TGGCTTTGGAGTTCACACCGCAAGGCACTTTGGCTGAAAAGCTGCGTGCTGGCGGCGCTGGTATTCCTGCTTTCTTCACCAAAACTGGCGTGGGCACGCTGGTGGCTGAAGGCAAAGAGCTGCGCGAATTTGAAGTGGATGGCGTCAAAGAAACTTTCGTCATGGAGCGCGCTTTGAACCCAGACGTGGCGTTAGTCAAAGCCCATGTGGCTGACAAAGCCGGCAATTTGCGCTTCAACTTAACCGCGCGTAACTTCAACCCCGCTGCCGCCATGGCTGGCAAGATTTGCATTGTGGAAGTTGAAAAAATCGTTGAAACGGGCGAGCTTGCGCCTGACGACATTCACCTGCCAGGCATCTACGTGCACCGCATTGTGTTGAACGCGACGCCTGAAAAGCGCATTGAAAAACGCACCATCACAGAAACCAAAACAGAGAAAGCAGGGGCGTAATCATGGCTTGGACACAAGATCAAATGGCGGCACGCGCCGCGCAAGAGTTGCAAGACGGGTTTTATGTCAATCTTGGCATTGGCATTCCCACGTTGGTGGCCAACTTCGTGCCCAAAGACATTGAAGTGTGGCTGCAATCAGAAAACGGCATGATGGGCATCGGTGCGTTCCCGACTGAAGACCAAGTGGATGCAGACCTGATCAACGCCGGTAAACAAACCGTCACCACCATCAAAGGCTCGTCCATCTTTGGCTCGGACCAAAGCTTTGCCATGATCCGTGGCGGCAAAATTAATTTGAGCATTTTGGGCGCGATGCAAGTGAGCGAAAAGGGCGACCTGGCCAACTGGATGATCCCCGGAAAAATGGTCAAAGGCATGGGCGGCGCGATGGACTTGGTAGCCGGTGTGAAGCGCGTCATCGTGCTCATGGAGCATGTGGCCAAAAAGAAAGACGGCAGCGAAGACATGAAGATCTTGCCCCACTGCACCCTGCCGCTCACTGGCGTGGCTGTGGTCGACCGCATCATCACCGACCTGGGCGTGTTCGACGTGGTGCCCGAAGGCCTCAAGATTGTTGAGCTGGCCGATGGCGTGACGCGTGAGCTGGCGCAGAGCAAGACGGGTGTGGCGCTGCACTGATCAGCTGTTCCCCGGCGCGCCGCACTGCGCGCAAAAGTTCGCGCTGCAGATCCTCACTCTGCATAGCGCGGGCCAGCATGACGGCACCCACGTTTTGCGCGATGAGAACCCAGGCGCTGTCTGCATCGGCTGCTAGGGCTTGCACCTTGTTGTGAATGCTCTGTACACCGTTTTCAAAAGCCTGTTTCACCACGGCATCGGCGCGGCCTATTTCGGGGGTTAAAGACGGCAGGGGACAGCCAGCGCCCGCTTGCCGCACATGGCCTAGGCTCAGGTAGCCTGCCAGTGCGCGCGTGGCCTGGGCGGGCTCGGCGGCGTCCACCGCGCCGTACAGGTCGGCTGTGCGCCGGAGTTCGGCGCTGAGCACTGCCATCAACAGCTCAGACTTGCCACTGAAGTGCTTGTACACAGAGCCCGTCGTCACGCCCGCTGCTGCGGCCAAGTCGGCCATGCCACTGCTGGCAAAACCGTGCTGCTTGGCATGCTGTCCAGCTGCCGCTACGAGCTTGGCGCGGGCTTGTTGTTTGTATTCGCTGGTGTAACGCATAAGACTCTATGGCAAAAACGCAGTTGACAGATTTTGATTCCGTGCATTAGGATAATGCTTGTTATCCAATAAATCAAGCCCATTTTCCAACCTTGCAAGGCGACTCCACCATGCACAACACCGAGACCGAGGGCTGGAAAAAGTCCGCCTGCATCATCTGCGCGCTCAACTGTGGCCTAGAGATCAAAACCGAGGGCGGGCGCATTACCAAGATCAAAGGTGACAAGGCGCACCCCATTTCCCAGGGCTACATCTGCGAGAAGTCGCAGCGCATGGACTTTTACCAAAACGGCGCCGACCGTATCGACTCACCCAAGCGCCGCAAGCCCGATGGGACTTATGAAAACATCGATTGGGAAACCGCCATCCGCGAGATCGCTGAAAAATTCAGCGCTATCAAAAACAAATATGGCGGCGAAAGCATTCTGTACTACGGCGGTGGCAGCCAAGGCAACCACCTGGGCGGCACCTACGCCGACAGCACCATCAAGGCCTTGGGCATTCAGTACCGTTCAAACGCCTTGGCGCAAGAAAAAACCGGCGAAGCCTGGGTGCAAGGAAAGATGACGGGTGCGCCCGTGCATGGCGATTTTGAGCATTGCGAAGTGGCCGTTTTTTTAGGCAAGAACCCGTGGCAGTCGCACGGCTTTGCCCGAACCCGCGCGGTGCTGCGTGAGATTGAAAGCGACCCGAATCGCGCGATGGTCGTGATCGACCCGCGCCGCACCGAGACCGCCAAAATGGCTGAGTTCCACTTGGCCGTTAAACCTGGCACCGACGCCTGGTGTTTGAGCGCCATGTCGGCCATCTTGGTGCAAGAAGGCTTGGTGACCAGCAGCTGGCTGGCAGAGCACACCACGGGCTATGAGGCGGTGGCGGCCGTGTTGAGAAAAATCGACATCGCCCATTACGCCAGTGTGTGCGGGGTGGACGAAGCGCTGCTGCGCTCGGCCACTCGGCGCATTGCAAGTGCCAAGAGCGTGTCGATGATCGAAGACCTGGGCGTGCAAATGAACCTGCACTCCACTCTCAACAGCTACTTGAACCGTCTGGTCTGGCTGCTCACCGGCAATTACGCCAAGCCGGGTGCCAACAACGCTTTTGTGCCGCTGCTCAATCTGTCTAACTCCAGCAGGCGCGCCCCGCAAGCCGCAAGCGCAGGCAAGCCCATTGCAGTGCGCAAATGGACGCACAGCCCCGTCACTGGCGCTAAGGTCATCATGGGCTTGATTCCCTGCAATGTCATCCCAGACGAAATTTTGTCCGCGCACCCCAAGCGCTTTCGAGCGATGTTCATTGAAAGCTCCAACCCCGTGCATTCATTGGCCGACAGCCAGCGCATGCGCGAATCTCTGCGTGCGCTCGAATGCAGCGTGGTGATCGATGTGGCTATGACAGAAACCGCGCGCCAAGCAGACTACGTTTTGCCCGCCAGCAGCCAGTTTGAAAAAGCCGAGGCCACTTTCTTTAACCTGGAGTTTCCGCGCAATGGTTTCCAGCTACGCCACCCACACTTGGCAGCCCGCCCTGGGACGCTGCCAGAGGCGGAAATCCACGCGCGGCTTGTAGAAGCACTGGGCGAGTTGCACAGCGCCAACTACATCTTCTTGCGCTTCGCAGCGCGCCTGGGCTACACCGCGTTTGGCCTGGCCTTTGCCTGGAAGGCGATGCGCGACAAGCAGGTGGCACGCTATGCACCCGTAGTGCTCTACCGCACGCTGGGGGCCAGCTTGCCTGCTCAGCTTGCGCCTGCCGCTTCGCTGTGGGGCATCAGCCAACTCTATGTGCGCGCGCAGGCAGCGGCAGCTAAAGGCGCGGGCTTTGGCGGCCCGCCCTTGCTGGGGGGCAACCGGCTTTTTAAGGCGATATTGCAGAACCCCTCTGGTGTGATCTTTGCCGTGAGCCAATACGGCGACAGTTGGGCCGCGGTGAAGTTGCCGGGGCAGAAAATCAACCTGCATATCCAAGAGATGCTGGACGAGTTGGCAAGCATAAACAGCAAGCTGCCGCCCCATCGCCCAGATTACCCCTACATCCTCTCCGCCGGAGAGCGCCGACCCGACACCAGCAATACATCGATTCGCAACCCCGAGTGGTTGAAAAGGGGTGGTTTTGGTGTGCTGCGTATCCATCCGCAAGACGCCTCTGCTTTGGGCTGCGCAGAGGGCGACTGGATGCAATTGCGCACACCACGTGGAACGGCCCAAGCCCCCATCGAACTGAGCGACGAGCTGCAGCCAGGCCATGTCTCGCTGCCCAATGGCCACGGCCTAGACTACCACCGAGCCGATGGCACGCTCGACCGCCGGGGCGTCTCTTTAAACGAGCTCACCAACACCGAAGACCGCGACCCTTTTGCCGGTACGCCTTGGCATAAGTATGTGCCGGTGCATCTTGAACGATTGGCTGCAGTGTAAGGCGATTTTTGGGTGATATTGGATAGAGTAAAAATGTTCTGAAAAGCGCATGGAATATGCGTAAGTAGCTATTTATTTTATAGCAAAAAATGCCAGCCATGAAAGTTAACGCGCACGACGCTGCCTTATTGTGATGGGCTACCACTACAGTGCGACCAGCATTGGCACTGTGCTAATAAAGCTGCTAAAAACATAGCACTTGCAATTTCAACCGCACGCTTTGCATGTTGTCATCTGCAGATGATTTACGATCCACCTCTCCCCTCCACACGCAGCACAAGCGCCCTCACCATGACCACGCCCAGCCTGAACTTCGTCACCTGCCCTGATGCCCAGGGTTCGCACCGCATGGCGTATTGGCAGTGGGGCGATGCTTCGGCTGCGCATGTGGTGCTGTGCGTGCATGGCCTGTCGCGCCAGGGGCGGGACTTTGACGTGTTGGCCCAGGCCCTGGTAGCGCGCTCGCCGGTCCCGCTGCGCGTAGTCTGCCCCGACGTGGTGGGCCGGGGCCGCAGCGACTGGCTGGCCCAGCCCATGGCCTACCAAATCCCGACCTATGCCGCCGACATGCTAGCTCTGCTGGCGCAGCTGCATGCGCAGGCAGCCGTGGCCACGCTCGACTGGGTGGGCACCAGCATGGGTGGCCTGATTGCCATGGCCATTTGTGGCACACCCGAGGCGCCGTTGCCCGTGCCGGTGCGCAAACTGGTGCTGAACGATGTGGGTCCGGTAGTGCAGTGGCAGTTTATTGAACGCCTGCGCAGCTACCTGGGCAAAACCGGCTTCTTTGCCACCCAGCAAGCCGCGGCCGATGCCTTGTGGGCCATCTCGTCTACCTTTGGCCCGCACACGCCTGAGCAATGGTTGGCGCTGTCTATTCCCATGCTCAAAGCCCATAGCACGCCGCAGGGTGAAGGCTGGACTTTGCATTACGACCCGGCCATTGCCGAGCCCGTGCGCGCCAGCACGCCCGAGGCCGCTGCGCAGGGCGAGGCCGTGCTCTGGCATTTGTACGATCACATCACGGCGCAAACGCTCTTGCTGCGTGGTCAAAGCTCTGACCTGCTGGCCCCCGCTACCGCACAAGCCATGCAAGCGCGCGGGCCCAAAGCGCGCTTGCTGGAGTTTGCTGGCGTTGGCCATGCTCCTACTTTGGTAGCAGCCGATCAAGTGGCGGCTGTCGTTGGCTTTTTGTTCGGTTAAAGCTCGGCGTTTGCGGACTTGAAAAGCCTGCCTACTTACCATGCGACGAATGTGGCAGTTGTGAGCCCTGCTGGCGTTGCTGCAGGTGCGGTTGCTGAGGGCGCATCGCTAACACATGCTGCGCTAGCCCATATGCCCCTGGCCGCAGCCACCGCGCTCGACCCCGCAGACGATGTCAAAGCGCATGACGCCCTGGCCCGGGCCCGGGCCTTTGCCGAGCCCTTGTTGGCAGGCGAGCTGCTCGACACGGGTGAAAACACCCTGCAGCACGCCGACGCCGTGGCCTCCATTTTGCAAAACATGGGTGGCTCGCTGGCCATGCAAGCGGCGAGCTATTTGGTCTACACCTGTGACCACTTGAACAAGCCGCAAGAAGTGATTGCCAAAGCCTTTGGCGACAACTTTGCGGCATTGGCGCTAGAGACCACCAAGCTGGTGCGCGTCCAGCGCCAAGCCCGTGCCGCAGGCAGCGCCGCCCAGTTGCAAGACGACTCTGCCGCGCAAACCGAAAACGTGCGCAAGATGCTGCTGGCCTTTAGCCGCGACCTGCGCGTTGTCATGCTGCGCTTGGCCTCGCGCCTGCAAACCCTGCGCCACTATGCTGCCAGCAAACAGCCTGTGCCGCTCAGCTTGGCGCGTGAGTCGCTGGCGGTGTTTGCGCCCCTGGCGAACCGCTTGGGCATTTGGCAGGTCAAGTGGGAACTGGAAGATTTAGCCTTTCGCTTTTTGGAGCCCGCCACCTACAAACAGATTGCCAGTTTGCTCGACGAAAAGCGCAGCGAGCGCGAAGGTTATGTCGAGCAATTGCGTGCCAGCTTGCAGCGCGACCTGCAGGCCCAGGGCGTGCACGCCACGGTGCAAGGGCGGCCTAAGCACATCTACAGTATTGTCAAAAAAATGCGCGGCAAAGCCCTGGGTTTTGAGCAGGTGCTCGACGTGCGGGCCCTGCGCGTAATCGTGCCCACGGCCACTGACTGCTACGCCGCTTTGGCCCTGGTGCACAGCCGCTTTACGCCCATGGCGCAGGAGTTTGACGACTACATCGCCAAACCCAAGAGCAATGGCTACCAGTCTTTGCACACGGTGGTACGCGACGCAGCGCAGCGGCCCATCGAAATTCAAATCCGCACCCAGGCCATGCACGAGCATGCCGAGCACGGCGTGGCCGCGCACTGGGCCTACAAAGAGGCGGGTAGCAAGGGCTATAGCGGCGTGCAGGCCACTAGCGCGTATGACGCCAAGATCGCCGTGCTGCGCCAGCTCTTGGCTTGGCAGAGCGAGTTGGCCGCACCTGTGCAAGGCACGGGCCAGGGCTTATTCGAAGACCGCATCTATGTCCTCACGCCAGAGGCAGCGGTGGTCGAGTTACCTCAGGGTGCCACGCCGATCGATTTTGCCTACACCGTGCACACCAACCTGGGCCACCGTTGCCGTGGTGCCAAGGTCGACGGGGCCATGGTGCCACTGAGCACGCCGCTGAAAAATGGCCAAACCGTCGAGGTCACAGCAGCCAAAGAGGGCGGGCCTTCGCGCGATTGGCTCAACGCCGAGCTGGGCTACATCGCCAGCAGCCGCGCCAAGGCCAAGGTGCGCGCCTGGTTCAACGCACAGGCTATGAGCGAGACCATAGCCAAAGGCCGCGAGGCGGTTGAAAAGCTCTTGCAGCGCGAGGGCAAAACCGCCATGCGCTTAGGCGATCTGGCCGTGCAAATGGGCTACCAAGCCGCCGAGGATTTGTTTGAAGTAGTGGGCAAAGACGAGCTGTCGCTGCGCACCATCGAGGCCATGCTGCGGCCCGCGCCCGTGCTGCTGCCCAGTGATGAACTGATTTTGCTGAAAAAAGGTACCGCGCAAGCCGCTCAGCCCGCGCCCAAAGGTGGCGTGCTAGTGGTGGGCATGGACTCTTTGCTCACGCAAATGGCCAAATGCTGCAAGCCTGCACCGCCCGACGCGATTGGTGGCTTTGTGACGCGTGGCAAAGGCGTGAGCATCCACCGCGTGGACTGCAGCAACTTTAAGCAACTGCAAGTGCGCGATGCCCAGCGCGTGATCGAGGTCACCTGGGGCCAGGGCGCAGCGGCGCGCGACGCCGTTTACCCGGTAGACGTGGCCGTAGAAGCGGCCGACCGCCAAGGTCTGCTGCGCGATATTTCGGAGGTATTTGCCAAAGAAAAAATGAACGTGATCGGTGTGCAAACCCAGTCGGTCAAAGACACCGCCTGGATGACTTTTACGGTGCAAGTGAAGGACTCGGCCAAACTGGCCCAAAGCCTGGCTGTGGTGCGCACGGTGAACGGTGTGCGCTCTGCGCGCAGGCGCTGAGCTTGGCCCTGGTATAATCGCAGGCTGCAACAGACTCAGGCGCGTAGCTCAGCTGGTTAGAGCACCACCTTGACATGGTGGGGGTCGTTGGTTCGAGTCCAATCGCGCCTACCATTCTTCGAGATCGTTTTGTTCGGAAACGTTTTCTTCGGAATCGTTTTTTTACATTGCTGCCCTTGATGCGCTCAGGGTATTCCTTGGCTGGCGCTTTACAAGCGCTTTCTAGAATGTGCAGCACCGCTAACGCATGGCAACGGCCACGCAGCAGCCCACCCCCAGCGACCCGAGGAGCCACCCAGTGCAAAAAAACCAAGCCCCAGCTCCCGCCGCGCGCGTGATCAAAAAATACCCCAATCGACGCCTCTACGACACCGACAGCTCCAGCTACATCACCCTGGCAGAAATCAAGACTTTGGTGATGCAGTCTTTGCCTCTGGTGGTGCGCGACGCCAAGACTGGCGAAGACCTCACGCGCAGCATCTTGCTGCAAATTATTTTGGAAGAAGAAGCTGGTGGCACACCCCTGTTCACCGAGTCGGCGCTGGCCAACATCATTCGCTTCTACGGCAATGCCATGCAAGCCTTTATGGGCAGCTACCTTGAGAACAATGTGCAGGCCTTTATCGACATGCAGGCCAAGCTTGGCGAGCAATCCAAAGCCTTTACGCCCGAGATGTGGACGCAGTTTTTAAGCCCGCAGTCGCCCGCTATGCAGGGCATGCTGGGCAGCTATGCCGAGCAGTCGAAAAACGTGTTTGTGCAAATGCAAGAGCAAATGCAAAAACAAACCGAGCAAATGCTGGGGGCTTTTGGAGTCAAGCGCTGAGCCGTCCCAAGTTGCCCGGCCAAGGGGCCCCCAAGCAGGCGACAATACAGTCATGAGTGAAATTGAAAATCCCAAGGCCGCGTCCAGCGCAGCCGCACCCCGCGTAGGCTTTGTCAGCCTAGGCTGTCCCAAGGCCCTGACCGATTCAGAATTGATCCTGACCCAGCTGAGCGCCGAGGGCTACCAAACTTCTAAAACCTTCGAGGGCGCCGACCTGGTCATCGTCAACACCTGCGGCTTTATTGACGACGCGGTGAAAGAAAGCCTCGACACCATCGCCGAGGCTTTGGCCGTCAATGGTCGGGTGATCGTGACGGGTTGCTTGGGTGCCAAAAGCATTTCGAGTGCTACAAAAAACGGAGCTTCTAACGCAGTATCTACGGGCGTTTCAGCCGATTTCTCCTCTGAAAACTTGGTGAAAAGCATCCACCCCAGCGTGTTGGCCGTGACCGGTCCGCATGCCACGCAAGAGGTGATGGACGCGGTGCATTTGCATCTGCCCAAGCCGCACGACCCTTTTGTCGATTTGGTGCCCGCGCAGGGCATCAAGCTCACGCCCAAGCATTACGCCTACTTGAAGATCAGCGAAGGCTGCAACCACCGCTGCACCTTTTGCATCATCCCCAGCATGCGTGGCGACTTGGTCAGCCGCCCGATTGGTGACGTGCTCAAAGAGGCGCGGGCGCTGTTTGAAAGCGGCGTGAAAGAGCTGCTGGTGATTAGCCAAGACACTTCGGCTTATGGGGTCGATGTGAAATACCGCACCGGCTTTTACGAAGGCAAGCCGATCAAAACTCGTATGCTGGAGCTGGTGCAAACACTGGGCGACATGGCCGAGCCCTATGGCGCTTGGGTGCGCCTGCATTACGTCTACCCCTACCCGAGTGTGGACGAAGTCATCCCCTTCATGGCCACCGGCAAGGTGCTGCCTTACCTGGACGTGCCCTTTCAACACAGCCACCCCGACGTGCTCAAGCGCATGAAGCGCCCGGCCAGCGGCGAGCGCAACCTAGAGCGCATCCAGCGCTGGCGCGAAGCCTGCCCCGAGATCGTCATCCGCAGCACCTTTATTGCCGGCTTTCCGGGCGAGACCGAAGCCGAGTTTGAACACTTGCTGGGCTTTATGCGCGAGGCGCAGATCGACCGCGCTGGTTGTTTTGCCTATTCGCCCGTCGAGGGCGCAGTGGCGAACGACATCCCCGGCATGCTGCCGCAAGCGCTGCGTGACGAGCGCCGTGCCCGCTTCATGGCCGTGGCCGAAGAGGTGTCAGCGGCCAAGCTGCAAAGGCGTGTAGGCGCGACCATGCAGGTGCTGGTGGACTCGGCCCCTGGCCTGGGTAAAAAGGGCGGCATAGGCCGCAGCTACGCCGACGCGCCCGAGATTGACGGCACCGTGCGCCTGCTACCGCCCGAAAAGATCAGTAAACAGCTCAAGGTAGGGGAGTTCACCCGCGCGCGCATTGTGGGCACGCAGGGGCACGATTTGGTGGCGCTGCCGATTTGAGGCTTCGCAAAAATGCGGCCGCCCCAAAACACAAAAGCCGCTGAAAATTCAGCGGCTTTTTATTAACTCAACATACAAATTAATTTAAATTTAACTTATATTGGTGCCCAGGAAGGGACTCGAACCCCCACGATGTTACTCGCTAGTACCTGAAACTAGTGCGTCTACCAATTCCGCCACCTGGGCATCTCAGGAAAGAAAGAGATTCTATCAAAACTTCTATGCAAACCCCGGGACTCCTCGCAGAATTTGAGGGCTCCGTCCAAGGCCACCGTGATGGACACGGCTTTGTGCTGCGCGATGACGGCGACGCCGACATCTTTTTACCTCCCAACGAAATGCGCGCTGTGCTGCATGGCGACCGCGTGCAAGCGCGCGTGGTGCGCCACGACCGCAAGGGTCGCCCAGAGGGCCGTGTGGTGGAGATCATCGAGCGGCCCAAGCGCCCCATCATTGGCCGCCTGCTGCACGAGAGCGGCATTTGGCTGGTAGCGCCCGAAGATAAGCGCTACGGCCAAGACGTGCTCATCCCCAAAGCCGCTACTGCCAATGCGGCGGTGGGCAAGGTGGTAGTGGTCGAACTGACCGAGCCACCGGCGTTGTATGGCCAACCGGTAGGCCGCGTGGTTGAAGTGCTGGGCGACGTAGACGACGCCGGCATGGAGATTGAAATCGCTGTGCGCAAATACGGCGTGCCGCATGAGTTCACCGACGCCGCCTTGCTGCTGGCCAAGGGTCTGCCCGACAAGGTGCTGGCCAAAGACAAAAAAGGCCGCATCGATTTAACCGACATTGCCTTGGTCACCATTGACGGCGAAGACGCGCGCGACTTTGATGACGCGGTGTACTGCGAGCCCGCCAAAGTGGGCCGTGCCAAAGGCTGGCGCTTACTGGTGGCCATTGCCGATGTGAGCCACTACGTAGAGACTGGCAGTGCGATTGACATCGACGCTTATGAACGCGCCACCAGCGTGTACTTTCCGCGACGCGTGATCCCCATGCTGCCCGAGAAGCTCTCCAACGGCCTGTGCTCGCTCAATCCCGAGGTCGAGCGTGTCTGCATGGTCTGCGACATGCTGATTACCGCCAAGGGCGATGTACATGCCTACCAGTTCTACCCGGCGGTGATGTTCAGTCACGCCCGTTTTACCTACACCGAAGTGGCGGCAATTTTGGCCAATACGCGCGGCCCCGAGGCGGCGCGGCGCAAGAGCATGCTGCCGCATTTGATGAACCTGCACGATGTGTATGGCGCCCTGCTGCAAGCGCGCAATGCACGCGGCGCAGTGGACTTTGAAACCACCGAGACGCAAATTATTTGCGATGAAAGTGGCCGTATTGAAAAGATCGTGCCACGCACCCGCAACGACGCGCACAAGCTCATCGAAGAGGCCATGCTGGCCGCCAATGTGTGTTCGGCTGACTTTATTGCGCAAAGCAAGCACCCCGGTTTGTTCCGCGTGCACGAGGGCCCCACGCCCGAGAAAAAAGACATTTTGCGCAATTACCTCAAAGCCATTGGCGTGGGCCTGACCGTGAGCAACGACCCCAAGCCTGGCGAGTTCCAGGCCATTGCCGCTGCCACCAAAGACCGACCCGACGCGCAGCAGATCCACTCGATGCTGCTGCGCTCGATGCAGCAGGCCATCTACACGCCCATGAACAGCGGGCACTTTGGTTTAGCCTTTGAGGCCTACACCCACTTCACCAGCCCCATTCGGCGTTACCCCGATTTGCTGGTGCACCGTGTGATCAAAGCCATCTTGGAGCACCGGCGCTACCAACTGCCCACCCTGCCTACACCGGGCGAGGCGGTGGCCAAGCTGGGGCAGCGCCTGGCCAAGAGCCGTGCGGCGCGCGCCACCTTCTCCTTGGCAAGCAAGGTGGCCGAGCCCGAGCAAAAGCCCAAAAAGCTCAGCGCAGAACAAATGGCCTGGGAAGCCGCAGGCCTGCATTGCAGTGCCAACGAGCGGCGCGCCGACGAAGCCAGCCGCGATGTCGAAGCCTGGCTCAAATGCAAATACATGCGCGACCATTTGGGCGAGGAGTTTGGTGGCGTGGTAACCGCGGCCATGGGCTTTGGCATCTTTGTGCAGCTCGACGCCATGTACGTCGAGGGCATGGTGCACATCACCGAACTGGGCGGCGAATACTTCCGCTTTGACGAAGCCCGCCAAGAACTGCGCGGCGAACGCACCGGCACACGCTACGCCATTGGCACGCGGGTGCGCGTGCAGGTCAGCCGCGTCGACCTCGATGGCCGCAAGATCGATTTCCGTTTGGTGAATGATCGCCTGGCAGGTGACGAGCTGCAGCAGCGTGCTACCCGCGATAAATTTGGCGACAAGTTTGCTGATAAAACTGGTGACAAATTCGCTGACGGCTTTGGCGATACGCTCGACGAGCTGCCAGTCCATGGCCGCTCCGTAACGGGCCGCGACGCTGGGCGCAAGGGCGCTGGAAAAGGGGCAGGCAAGGCCAGGGGGCAGGGCGGCACGAATATGGTCGCGAATGCGGGTTCTAAGGGCACTGGCAGTGGCTCTGGCCACGGTGGCGGCGCCCCCATGCGCGCCGAGCCAGGTGCCGAGCGCAATGCTCGCACAGCCCGGCTCTCGCCGATCCAAGCACTCAAAGTAGCGGTGAAAAAAGCCGCCGCTAAGTCGCGCAAAAAAGCGCGACGTTGATTTTTTAACTAGCTAAAACAACCGGAGACCCGCATGAGCGACAGTAGCAACGCTTCCAACCCCAACACCGGCAAAGTTGCCATCATCACCGGCGCAGGTTCGGGCGTGGGCAAGGCCGTGGCCTTGGCTTTTTTGCGCGCGGGCTACAGCGTGGCCTTGACCGGCCGCCGCTTGGAGCCGCTGCAGGCCGTGGCCGCAGAGTCGGGCGCGGCCGAGCGCGCCTTGGCGGTGTCCACCAATGTGGCCGACCCGGCCAGCGTAGCCGCCCTGTTTGCCGCCACCGTAGCGCGCTTTGGCCGGGTAGATGTGCTGTTCAATAACGCCGGTGTGAGTGCCCCCGGTGTTCCGCTCGAAGAGCTTAGCATCGACATCTGGAAGAACGTGGTTGACACCAATTTGAGTGGCATGTTTTATTGCATCCAACAAGCCTTTAAGCAGATGAAAGTCCAGAGCCCCCAAGGCGGGCGCATCATCAACAATGGCAGCATTTCGGCCACCACGCCGCGCCCCAACTCCATCGCCTACACCGCTACCAAACATGCCGTCACGGGCCTGACCAAAACCGCTTCGCTCGACGGCCGCAAACACAACATTGCAGTTGGGCAAATCGACATTGGCAACGCCGCCACCGAGATGGCCGCGCGCATGGCCACGGGCATTTTGCAAGCCCACGGCGAGGTGGCCATTGAGCCGCTGATGGACGTCAACGTGGTGGGCCAGTCGGTGCTCTACATGGCCAGCTTGCCACTAGAAGCCAACGTGATGTTCCACACCGTGATGGCCACCAAAATGCCCTTTGCAGGCCGCGGCTAAACTGCTTTAAAACCAGCCTCTGCCCACGCCACCGCGCTGCTGCGATTGAGCTTGAAGGAGGGGGCTACGCGCACCTCGGCCAGCAGAGCGTCACCCTCGTTTTTTGCGCTCAGCATGGCCGATGGGTTTTCTTCGTCTGGCACGATATCCAGGTACACGGTGATGCGGGCCGTGCCTACGGTGACGGCAATACTTTGGTGCAGCGCAGCGTGTAATTGTTGCTCACTGCGGCGCACAAATTCGCTGGCAGTTTTGACCAGGGTGTTGAACGCATTCACGTCCAACGGCTTGGGGTTCTTTTTGTCGCGCCCCATGGTCCAGGGGCCAACCAGCGCGGGCTCGGCCTGGCCGTCTTTGGTCATGGCCACGGCCCATCCATCGTCGTCTTCGTTTTTCACAACTTGGGCGGTCCAGCCGTCGTTGCGCCAAGTGCGGGCTTCTTGAATCGTTGGGGTTTCGTCGGTCACGGGGGATGGTCCTTGCTTTGATGCCGGATGCTACCTGACGCATCGTGCCCACCACCGAGATGGCTACCAAAATACCGTTTGCAAGCCCTAGTTATGCGCTTTGAAAGGTGAAAATGCTCGCTAAGCCTCGCAGGGTATGCTTATGCAGCTATTTTTTTGATAGCGTGAAGCGCCCAGCCAAGAAACTGCCCAAAGCCGCACCCACACACTGCGCGGCGACAAAACCCAGTGCACTGCTGGGTGCGATGCCGGCAAAACTGTCGCTCAGCATTCGGCCCAGCACGGCAGCCGGGTTGGCAAAACTGGTGCTGGCCGTGAACCAATAGGCCGCACCGATGTAGCAAGCAACCAGCGTGGCAGCCTTGTCTGCCGGTGCGCGCAGCACCACGAACAGCAGGCCTGCTGTGGCCACAGCTTCGGCCAGCCATTGGCCGGTGCCAGCGCGCAGGTGGCTGCTGGTTTGCAGCAGGGGCAACTCAAACATCGCGTTGGCCAGCAGGGCACCCAAGGCCGCGCCCAGGAGTTGCGCTGCTATAAAAACAAGAGCTGTCCACGCTTTATTGGCGTGCGTTTTAGCTGCTTTGTAGAGCAAAACCAAGGTGACCAAGGGGTTGAAGTGGGCGCCGCTGATGGGGCCCAAAAGTTCGATGAGCACAAACAGCGCAAACACCGTGGCCAAGGTATTGGCCAGCAAGGCCACGGCCATATTGCCGCCCGCCAAGCGCTCGGCCATGATGCCCGAGCCGATCACGGTGCACAGCAGTGCGGCGGTGCCCAGGGCTTCGGCCAGGGCCTTTCGGGCTAGGCTCATGATTTGGCCAACTCGCGCGCCGTGCTCTGCAGCCTCAGTTTGTCCAGGCTGGCGGCGGGCAGATCGACCAGCAACTCCAGCCTGTGGCGGATGGCATGCAGGGTCTGGCGAAAGGCTTCGAGCTTTTGCGCATCGCTACCCTCAAGGGCGGAAGGGTCGGCATAGCCCCAGTGCGCGGTGGCGGGGTGACCGGGCCAATAGGGGCAGGTCTCGCCTGCGGCGTTGTCGCACACGGTGATGATCAAGTCCATCTGCGGTGCGCCGGGCAGGGCAAACGCGTCCCAGCTCTTGCTGTGCAAACCCTCGGTGGCAATGCCCACGCTTTGCAAGACTTGCAGGCCCAGTGGGTTGGGCTGCTGGTTGGCGCGTGGACTGCTGCCCGCTGAATAGGCCTTGAAGCGGCCATGGCCCAGGTGGTTGAGCAAAGCCTCGGCCAAGATGCTGCGGGCCGAGTTGTGGGTACACAAAAATAAAACGTTCATGGGTTTGTCGTTCATGGGGATGCCTCTTCGTTGCAAAATGGAGTAGCAGCAGTC
>CANFOR010000043.1 GCA_947448675.1 Betaproteobacteria bacterium | reverse complement strand
CGAGCGTGAAGAAGCTCGAAAGCTTTGCACTAGAAGGCTACCAATTTGACGCAGAGGCCTCTGCGCCCGAGCGCATGGTGTTTCGCAGGAGAGTCGCATGAAGTCGCAAACGCACACCACAGCACAAAGCATCACGCCCGAGTTGCGCGCTTGGGTCGTCGAGCAAGCCAGCGCCGGCCACCCGCCTGAGGTGGTGCTCCAGTCGATGCTGGCCTCGGGCTGGCAAGAAGAGGTGGCCATTGCCGCACTTGAGTGCAGCATCGAGCAGCACATTGCCACCGTGCTGCCGCCCGAGGTGCCGGTGCCCGTGCTGGCCCTGCAAGAGCAGCCACTCTACCTTGACCTGGGCGACCGCCGCGTCACCGTGCTGAGCGTGCTGCACAAGCCGCAGGTGGTGGTTCTGGGCGACTTTTTAAGCGCTGAAGAGTGCGACGCGCTGATGGACGCGGCCCGCCCACGCTTAGCGCGCTCACTCACCGTGGCCAGCAAAACCGGCGGCGAAGAAGTCAACGCCGACCGCACCAGCAATGGCATGTTTTTTACCCGTGGCGAGAACGCAGTGGTGCAGCGCATCGAGGCGCGCTTGGCCCGCCTGACGCAGTGGCCGCTAGAGAACGGCGAAGGCCTGCAAATTTTGCAATACGGCCCCGGCGCACAGTACCGCCCGCACTACGACTACTTTGACCCCAAAGAGCCCGGCACGCCCACCATAGTCAAGCGCGGTGGGCAGCGCGTGGCCACCATCATCATGTACCTGGCCGAACCTGAAAAAGGTGGCGGCACCACCTTCCCCGATGTGGGCCTAGAGGTGGCGCCCAAGCGCGGCAACGCGGTGTTTTTCAGCTACACCCGGGCCCACCCCAGCAGCCAAAGCCTGCACGGCGGTGCGCCAGTGATCGAGGGCGAGAAGTGGATCGCCACCAAATGGCTGCGCGAACGCGAATTTGTTTAAATTCACCCCTTTTAAGAGCAAAAACCTGCGCCAAGGCGCATAAAACGTGCGTGGAGCGCTATGAAAATAAGAGCTAATGGGATTGACATTGAGGTTGAAGACACTGGCGAAAACACCGGCGAACTTGCTGGCACTGCGCCCCGCCCGGTGGTCTTGCTCATCATGGGCCTGGGCATGCAGCTGGTGGCCTGGCCTGCCGAGATGGTGCAGGCCTTGGTAGCTGCAGGCTACCGCGTGCTGCGTTTTGACAACCGCGACATTGGCCTGTCGCAGCACTTTGACCACTTGGGCAAGCCCAGTGTGGTCTGGGCCTATTTGCTAGCCAAGCTGGGCATCCAACCCAAGTCGCCCTACAGCCTGCAAGACATGGCGCAAGACGCCATTGGCGTGCTGGACGCGCTGGGCATTGGGCAAGCCCATGTGGTGGGCGTGTCGATGGGCGGCATGATCGCCCAGCGCGTGGCATTGGCCGCGCCCACGCGTGTGGCCAGCCTGAGCAGCATCATGAGCAGCAGCGGTGCGCGCGGCCTGCCCGACGCCAAACCCGCCGTGTTGCTCACCATGCTCTCACGCCCCACGGGGCGCAGGCGCCAAGACATCATCGACTACTACCTGCGCTTCTTCAAGGCCATTGGCAGCCCGGCCTACCCGCTCGACCCCTCGCTCATGCGCGAGCGCGTGGGCCAGGCCATTGACCGCTCCTACCACCCTGCAGGCACGCTGCGCCAAATGCTGGCCATTGCCAACGACCTCGGCCCACGTGCGGCCCTGCTCGGCCGCATTGCCTGCCCCAGCTTGGTCTTGCATGGCCGGGCCGACCCGCTCTTGCCCTACCCCTGCGGCGAAGACACTGCGCGGCGCATTCCGGGCGCGCGTCTGCAGCTCATCGACGGCATGGGCCACGACTGGCCACCCCAGGTGGTCGACTTGCTCTTGGCCCACATGCTGCCCTTTATGGCCGAGGCAACAGCCCAAGCCACAGCCCGCACTGCACAAGCCGCATGAACAGCCCCGAACAATCTTCCCTGGGCAAGGCCACGCCCTATGCCGACCAATACGACGCCAGCCTGCTCTTCCCCATCGAGCGTTTGGCCAAGCGCATTGAGATCGGCCTGGGCGGCGCCCTGCCCTTTATGGGTGCCGACCTGTGGACGGCCTACGAGCTGTCGTGGCTCACGCCGCGCGGCAAGCCGCAAGTGGCCCTGGCGCACATCACGGTACCCTGTGAGTCCACCTGCATTGTGGAGAGCAAGTCTTTCAAGCTCTACCTGGGCAGCTTTAGCAACACCCGGTTTGACAGCAGCGAGGCCGTGCGCGAGCGCATCCGCGCCGACATCAGCCGCGCCGTGTGGCATGGCGGGCCAGTGCAGTCGCAAGTGGGCGTGCGCATCGTAGCCGCCGAGCTGTTTGACCGCGAGCCGATAGAAGAAATGAGTGGTCTCAGCCTCGACCGCTTAGACACTGAATGCAGCCACTACACGCCCGCACCCGAGCTGCTGCACGCCGCGACGCACGAGCAACCGGTGAGCGAAGTGCTCACCAGCAACCTGCTCAAAAGCAACTGCCTGATTACCGGCCAGCCCGACTGGGGCAGTGTGCAAATTGCCTATGTCGGCCCGCAAATTGAGCAAGAAGGCCTGCTGCGCTACATCGTCAGCTTCAGAAACCACAACGAGTTTCACGAGCAATGCGTCGAGCGCATCTACACCGACATTTGGCAGCGCTGCCAACCCACCAAACTCGCCGTCTACGCGCGCTACACCCGCCGTGGCGGCCTGGACATCAATCCCTTTCGCACCAGCCACCCGCAGGCACTGCCCGCCAATGTGCGGATGGCGCGGCAATAGGCCTTTCACGCCACCAACACAACACCGGGTTCCCCCCACACCGACAGACGCCGATAACACTTCCGGCTCACTCGCTGTTGGCATGGACGCAACGGTGCCACGAAGCACCCGCGCACAAGGTGCCTGCACACGCTTTGCAGCACAAATTTGCTACTATATTAATAGCTGCATACGCATATTCCATGAGCCTTGGCGGCATTTTTACGGGCACTGCACTGGGTAGCAGACGTATTCAGGCTGGTGGCGCGACAAAAGCTTGTGCGCAGTGTCGTCTAGGCTGCGATGTGCAATAGCCCCAGCATGGATGATTGTCATTGGGGCCGCGCCCGCAAGAGCAATACCTTTTCTACCCACCCTAGTGAAAGCCCTAGGCAATTAGCGAAATAAAGTACGCACCGCGCCCGTTCGAGTATCGACATGGGCGCGCGACTGCCCTATTGTTCACGGGTCGGCGTGGTGCTCCGGTGCGCGTCGCACATTTTTAACCCACAAAGTATTCAGGAGACATCCCATGAAACTGAAAGCAAGCTTAATTTGGGCGGCTGCTATGGCAGGCGCAATTGGTCTGGCGGGCGCAGCCAGCGCGGCAACCGAGTTGGTCATTGCCACCGTGAACAACGGGCACATGATCGAGATGCAAAAGCAAACCAAGGTGTTTGAGGCAGCCAACCCCGACATCAAGGTCAAATGGGTCACGCTCGAAGAGGGCGTTTTGCGCCAGCGCGTCACCACCGACATTGCCACCAAGGGCGGCCAGTTCGACATCATGACGATTGGCATGTACGAGACGCCGATTTGGGGCAAAAAGGGCTGGCTGATGGAGTTGAAGCCAGACGCCACCTATGACGCAGATGACATCTTGCCTGCCATGAAAAACGGCTTGTCTGTTGACGGCAAAATGTACGCTGCCCCCTTCTACGGCGAAAGCTCGATGCTGATGTACCGCAAAGACCTTGCAGACAAAGCTGGCGTGAAGATTGCCGACAAACCCACCTGGGCAGAGATCAAAGACTTCGCCGCCAAGGCACATGACCCGAAGAACGGCGTGTATGGTATTTGCCTGCGTGGCAAGCCAGGCTGGGGCGACAACATGGCCTTCATCACCACCCTGGTCAACACCTATGGTGGCCAGTGGTTTGACATGAAATGGAAGCCACAACTGGAGTCCAAGCCTTGGAAAGACGCGATCAATTTCTATGTTGACTTGCTGAAGAAATACGGCCCGCCTGGCTCGGCCAACAACAGCTTCAACGAAATTTTGGCCCTGACCAATGCTGGCAAATGCGCCATGTGGATTGATGCCACTATCGCCGCGAGTTTTGTGTCAGACCCGAAACAGTCGAAGGTTGCCGATCAAATGGCCTTCGCGCAGGCCCCTACGCAAGTGACCTCTAAGGGCGCCAACTGGTTGTGGGCCTGGGCGCTGGCCATTCCGGCGGGCACCAAAAAGGCGGACGCTGCCCAAAAGTTCATCAACTGGTCTACCAGCAAGGCTTACATCGAACTGATCGGTAAAACCAATGGCTGGGCCACGGTGCCAACGGGCACCCGCAAGAGCACCTACGCGAACGCTGAATTCGTGAAAGCAGCCCGCTTCGCGCCCGCTGAAAAGGCTGCGATCGACTCGGCCAACCCGAACGACAGCACCCTGCCCAAGTCGCCTTATGTGGGCGTGCAGTTTGCGGCGATTCCTGAGTTTCAGGCCATCGGCATTGCAGTGGGCCAGCAGATGACGGCGGCTTTGGCGGGCAAAATCACAATAGACGCCGCTCTGAAAGCGGGCCAAAAAGCTGCCGAGCGTGAAATGCAAAAAGGCGGCTATTACAAATAAGCCTTGGTTAGCGTAATGTTTGCTGCGGGTGCCTGTGCCATGAACCGACTCTTGCCTCGACTCTTATTGGCACCCGCAGTGGGCACGCTGTTGTTGTGGATGATCGTTCCACTGCTGATGACGATTTATTTCTCGTTCATCCGCTACAACTTGATGCGGCCCGAGATAACCGGGTTTGCGGGTTTTGAAAATTTTTCTTTCTTCCTGAGCGACCCTTCTTTTGCCACTGCCGTCGTCAACACCCTGCTGTTGCTGGGCTGGGTGATTGTCATCACCACGGTAGGCGGTTTGGCTTTAGCCTTGCTGATAGACGAGCCATTCCCTGGCCGGGGCGTGGTTCGGGTCTTGCTGATTTCGCCTTTTTTTGTCATGCCCACGGTCAACGCTTTGATGTGGAAGCACATGATGATGAACCCCATCTATGGTCTGCTGGCGCAGATTTGGGTGTATTTTGGGGCCGAGCCTGTGGACTGGCTGACCGACTACCCGCTCTCCAGTGTGATCGTGATGGTGGCGTGGCAATGGCTGCCTTTTGCCACGCTGATTTTTATTACCGCCCTGCAGTCGATGAGCCGCGAGCAGCTAGAGGCCACGCGCATGGACGGCGCTAACTACTTGCAGCAATTGCGCTATTTAATTTTGCCGCACCTGGGCCGCTCGATTGCGGTGGTGATCATGATTGAAATGATTTTTTTGCTCTCGGTGTTTGCCGAAATTTTTACCACCACTGGCGGCGGGCCAGGCGACGCCAGCACCAATGTGGCGTTTTTGATCTTCAAAGAAGCTCTGCTGAATTTTGACGCAGGCGTAGCCTCGGCAGGCGCCTTGTTTGCGGTGATCTTGGCCAATATTGCCTCGGTCTTTTTAATCCGTTTGGTGGGTAAAAACCTTGACTAAACCCGCCTTCAACATCACGCCGGGCTTGCTGCTGCGTACCGCATTAGCCTGGGCGATCACGCTCTTGTTGTTCTTCCCATTGGCTTGGCTAATTTTGACGGCCTTTAAAACCGAGCTGCAAGCGATTGAAGCGCCACCGCTGTTTTGGTGGACGCCTACTTTAGACAATTTCCGCGAAGTACAAGAGCGCAGCGACTACCTGCTTTATGCCAAGAATTCGCTGCTCACCAGTGTGCTGTCGACCCTGCTGGGTTTGGCCTTGGCAGCTCCAGCGGCGTACTCAATGGCGTTTTTTAAAACCCGGCGCACCCGCGATGTGCTGCTGTGGATGCTGTCTACCAAAATGATGCCTGCGGTGGGTGCTTTAGTGCCGATTTATGTGCTAGCGCAAAAGAGTGCTTTGCTCGACACCCGTTTGGGTTTGATTATTGTTTTTACTTTGTCTAATTTACCGATTATGGTATGGATGCTGTATTCGCACTTTAAAGACATTCCGCATGAAATTTTAGAAGCCGCGCGCATGGACGGTGCCGACCTATGGCATGAGTTTTACCGCGTGCTCTTGCCGCTGTCTATTGGCGGTTTAGCCTCTACCGGTTTGCTGTGTTTGGTACTCAGTTGGAACGAGGCTTTTTGGTCGCTCAATTTAACGGCGGCCAAGGCGGGCACTTTGGCGGCACTCATTGCGTCTTATTCCAGCCCCGAAGGTTTGTTTTGGGCCAAATTATCGGCGGCTTCGTTTTTGGCCATAGCGCCGATTGTGGTGTTTGGTTGGTTTAGCCAAAAGCAGTTGGTGCAAGGCCTGACCTTTGGCGCAGTGAAATAAACAAAGCTCGGAGCACGTCTATGGCATTTCTTCAGCTCAATCAGGTGCGTAAAAATTTTGGCCCCGTGCAGGTCATTAAAGGCATCGACCTGTCCATTCAACAAGGCGAGTTTGTGGTTTTTGTGGGGCCTTCGGGTTGCGGTAAATCCACCCTGTTGCGCTTGGTGGCGGGTTTAGAAAGCCTCGACGGCGGCGCGGTGGTACTCGACGGCAAAGACATCAGCGCCTTGGCTTCTAGCAAGCGCGACCTGGCCATGGTGTTCCAAAGTTATGCGCTCTACCCGCATATGAGCGTGTTCGACAACATGGGCTTTGCGCTGTCTTTGGCCAAGGTCAATGCGGCCACCATTAAAACTAAGGTCATGCGTGCCGCCAGCATTTTGAACCTCGAGCCCTATTTGCAGCGGCGGCCCAAAGACCTGTCGGGCGGGCAGCGCCAGCGCGTCGCGATTGGCCGCGCCATCGTGCGCGAGCCCAAAGTGTTTTTGTTTGACGAGCCACTCTCCAACCTCGACGCTGCCCTGCGCGGCCAAACGCGCGTGGAGATCGCCAAACTGCACCGCGACTTGGGTGCCACCACCGTGTATGTGACGCACGACCAAGTCGAGGCCATGACGCTGGCCGACCGTGTGGTGGTTTTGCGCGACGGGCAAGTCGAACAGGTCGGCACGCCGCTAGAGTTGTACGACAAACCGGCTAACCAATTTGTGGCCCAGTTCATTGGCACGCCGCAAATGAATGTGTTGGCTGCGCAACTTTTGCCGCAACTGGGTGACGCATTCAGCATTCCTATCCCCGTGGGTGGTTTTATGGGCTTGCGCCCTGAATGCATTGCACTGGCCGATGCTGGCCAAGGCCAAGTTCAAGCCACGGTCGATTTGGTTGAGGCCTTGGGTGCCGAAACCTTGATCTACCTCACCAGCCGCGAAGGCGCGACTTTGGTTGCACGGCAAAACCACCGCAGCGCGGTACGCGCGGGCGATGCCGTGGGCTTGGCCATCGACACCACCAGCGCCCACCTCTTCGATGCCCAGGGGCGGGTTGCCCTGCAAGCGTCTTCACACCCTGCATGAGGCCCCCAATGCTGCAGCCTAAACCACCACTGACCATGTTGCACCTGGGCCTGGGCTCCTTCCACAGGGCGCACCAGGCGGTGTATTTTCAAGCCATGGCCGACGCTGGCGACGCTAGCTGGACGCTGGCGGGCGGCAATATTCGGCCCGACATGCCCGAGACCATTGCCGCGCTGCAAGCCCAAGGTGGCGCCTACACGCTGGAGACCATTAGCCCGGCGCAAGAGCGCAGCTACCAGCGCATAAGTTCCATCAAAACCATTGTACCGCACGAGGCTGACCTGGTGGGCTTGGTGGCCATTGGCGCCGATGCCAATACCCGCATCATCTCCTTTACCGTCACCGAAGCGGGCTACTACCTCGACCCCAAAGACCAGCTCGACGTGGGCTTTGAGGACTTGAAAAATGACATTGCCCAGGCGCGCGCAGGGCGCGCGGGCAGCACCATTTATGGCGCGCTCACAGCCATCTTGCGCGCGCGCAGGCAACGCCAAGCGGGTGCGGTCACGCTCTTGTGTTGCGACAACCTGCGCCACAATGGCCAGCGTTCGCGCAGTGGTTTGCTACAGTTTTTAGAGCATGTAGGCGACGTAGCGTTACTAGAGTGGGTGCGCCAACACACCAGCAGCCCCAATGCCATGGTGGACCGCATTACGCCGCGGCCCACGCCCGACGTGGCCGAACGCGTCTTCGCCGCCACGGGCCGCCGCGACCCCGCTGCGGTGATGGGCGAGAGTTTTATCCAATGGGTGGTGGAAGAAAACTTTATCAACGGCAGGCCCGCTTGGGAGGCGGTCGGAGTAGAAATGGTGCAGTCGGTTGCAGCCCACGAAGAAGCCAAAATTCGCCTGCTCAATGCCACCCACAGTTGTATTGCCTGGGCGGGCACCTTGGCCGGTTATTTGTACCTTGACCAAGGTGCAAAAGATCCACAAATTCGCCAAATGGCCTTTGACTACGTTACCGACGACACCATTCCCCTGCTGCTGCCCAGCCCCATCGACCTTGCAATGTACCGCGACGTGGTCTTAGACCGCTTTAGCAACCCCGCGCTGAAAGACACCAACCAGCGCGTGGCAATGGACGCGTTTTCCAAGATCCCCGGCATGATCGCACCGACCATTCGGGAGCGCTTGGCACGTGGCCAAACAGCCCACAGCGTGGCTGTGCTGCCCGCTTTGTTTTTGGCCTACTTGCAGCGCTGGCACCGAGGCCAGATTCCCTACACCTACCAAGACCAGGTGATGAACCCCACAGTAGCCCACGCCATGTGTGAAGCTGCCGACCCGGTAGCTGCTTTTTGCGCTGACAAGTTGCTCTGGGGTGATTTGGCGGGTGATGCACGCTTGGTCAACGCAGTGCGCAGCGCATTTGCGCGCGTTGAACAATTTGAACAAGAAAGGGCTTGAAAATGAACGTAGCAAGCAGTGGTCGCCTACAAGGCAAGCATGCCGTATTAACCGGTGCCGGTGGTGGAATAGGCCTGGCCGTAGCGCAGGCCTATATGGCGCAAGGCGCTGTGTGTACTGTGGCCGACATAAGCTCCAAGGCGCCGCTCGCATTGGCCGACGCCATTGCGGCTGGGCATGTCCATTATGTGCAAGCCGACATCACCCACATGGCGCAAATTGATGGCCTGCTCGATGCTGCTGAAAAGCGATTTGGCAACATCCATGTGCTCTTCAACAACGCCGCCGTTTTTGATATGGCACCCTTGCTTGAAAGCACGGAAGCCAGCTACGACAAAGTTTTTTCCGTCAATGTCAAAGGTATGTTTTTTGTGATGCAAAAGAGCCTGGCCCGCATGCTGGCGAATGGCATGAAGAACGCCTCGGTGATCAATATGGCCTCGCAAGCCGGGCGGCGCGGCGAGGCCTTGGTCTCGCATTACTGCGCCAGTAAAGCGGCCGTCATCAGCTACACCCAAAGCGCGGCGCTGGCAATGGCGCCGCACAAAATCCGCGTCAACGCCATCTCGCCCGGCGTAGTGGACACACCCATGTGGGCGGGTGTGGACGCATTGTTTGCCAAATACGAGAACCTACCAATTGGTGAAAAAAAACGCCAGGTCGGTTTGGCCGTTCCTCTGGGTTACATGGGCTCACCCAGTGACATTGCTGGCGCCGCCGTGTTTTTGGCCAGTGACGAAGCCAGCTACATCACCGCGCAAACCCTGAACGTAGACGGCGGCAGTGTGATGGGTTAAGGCCTAAACTAGACCGCATGCCCGCGCGCCACCGCATCCTGCCCCGCCATCTCCACCCCGAACTGGAGCAAGACTTCTCGCGCAGCCCGTCTTTGGGCTATGAGCCGCCCGAAGAGACGGGCTTGATCCGCTGCCTAGCGCACGGCTTTCCCACTCCACTGGCGCGCTGGCATTACCACGACGAATACGAGCTACACCTCATCGTGGCCTCCAGCGGCAAAGCCTTTGTGGGCGACTACATTGGCAGCTTTCAGCCCGGCCACTTGGTGCTCACCGGCCCGCGCTTGCCGCACAACTGGATCTCGCTCGACCTGCCCGAGGGCGGCTACGCAGAGCGCGACCTGGTGATCCAATTTGCCCACCAACCGATTGCCCAAGCCGCCAGCCATATCCGTGAGCTAGAAGAGCTGCTACCGCTCTTGGCGCGAGCCCGCAATGGCATTGAATTTTTTGGTATGTCGGAGCGCGCCACTGCGCATTGGCACAGCATCAAGGCCAGCCACGGCTTGGCCCGGCTGGGCGCTTTTTGCGAATTTTTGAGTGAGCTCAGCCAGTGGCCCGACTACCGTTTGCTCTCGCAAGCCCAGTTGCAAAGCGTGGATGACGACACCCAGCTCGACCAGATCGACGCCATCCTCAAACGCATCACCGACAACATTGCCCAAGAGCTGAGCGCGGCCCAATTGGCAACCGAACTGGGCATGACCGAGAGCCGTTTTTCACGCTTCTTTCGGCGTGCCACGGGCAACACCTTTACCGACTTTGTGAACCAAGTGCGCATCAACCGGGCCTGCCAACTGCTGATGGAGTCTGAGCGTTTGATCACCCATATTTGCTACGAAGTGGGCTTTAACAACGTGGCCAATTTCAACCGCCGCTTCTTGAATATCAAAGGCATGACACCCAGCGAGTTTCGCCGTCGGGTGGACTCGCGCTTTGGCATGGCGCGAACTTTTTCAGAGGAAAAAGTTTCCGAAATGCGCACCAGTCGTGCGTAGAGTGCTCTAATTTTTATAGCTGGCGTCGAGCTTGTCAACGAGCCGGGTCATGGCATCGAACACGTCTTGGCCCGCGCCGAATTGGGCGTCGAACTGCAGTGCGTCGAGCGTGGTTTTGGCAGCCACGGCCTGGGGCACGGCGATGGCGGGGCCGAGCGCGGCTTGGGCCACTTGCACGTCGCAGGCGCGTTGCAGTGTCCACAGGCGCACAAAGGCCAGGGGCAGAGTGGGCGCGTGCACCAGCAGGCCGTGGTTGCGCAAGATCAGCAGCGGTTTGTTGCCCATATTGGCCAGCAAACGTGGCGCTTCTTCGGCGTGCACGGTGATGCCTTCAAACGCGTGGTAGGCCACCATGCCATCGAGCTGGGCCGAGTAAAAATTGTTTTGCGCCAAACCGCTTTGGCTGCAGGCTACGGCCAGGCCATTGGTGGTGTGGGTGTGCATGATGCAATGCGCGCCCGGCACATGGGCGTGGATGGCGGCGTGCACGGTAAAGCCCGCCGGGTTGACGGGCCAAGGGTTAGCTGGGTCGAGCTTGTTGCCTGCCAAGTCGATCTTGAGCAAATTGCTGGCCGTGACCTCGCTGTAGTGCAGGCCAAAGGGGTTGATGAGGAACTGCTTCTCACCGCCCGTCACCGAGTCGGGTAGGCGCACGGTGATGTGGTTGTAGATCATCTCGGCCCAGCCCAGCATGGCGAAGATGCGGTAGCAGGCGGCCAGCTCAACGCGGGCGCGGCGCTCGTCGGGGTGAAGTGCGTCGAGGTACATGGTTTCGCTCATAGCAAGCTCGTGTTGCTGCGCTGGTTCACGCAGGCTGCTTGAAGCGCTTGGCCAGGCCACGGGCGCTGTTCACTAACAAGGCCACGTCGATGCCGACCGAGACGAACAGCGCGCCCATGTCGAGGTAGCGTTTGGCCAAGCTTTCGTCGGGTGTGAGGATGCCCGGTGCCTTGCCAGCGTCGCGCACGGTGCGAATGCTTTGCTCGATGACTTTTTGCACTTCGGGGTGGGCCGCATTGCCCAGGTGGCCCAGCGAGGCGGCCAGGTCCGACGGGCCGAAGAACACGCCGTCTACGCCCTCGGTATTGGTAATCGCGTCAAGGTTGCCAATGGCGGTGGCGGTTTCGGCCTGTACCAGCAAACAGGCGGCGTCGTTGGCGTTTTGCAGGTAGTTGGGCACCGAACTCCAACGCGAGGCGCGTGCGCTGCCAGCGCCCACGCCGCGGATGCCCTGGGGCGGGTAGCGCATGGCCTGCACCATTTGCGCTGCCTGCGCGGCGGTGTCGACCATGGGCACCAAGATAGTTTGTGCGCCCAGGTCAAGGTGCTGCTTGATGAGCAGGGCGCTGCCTTCGGCCACGCGGGTGACGGGGTGCGGCGCATAGGCCGCCGAGGCCTGTAGCGCGCCCAAGAGCATAGGCACGTCGTTAGGCGCGTGCTCGCTGTCGATCAAGAGCCAGTCAAAGCCGCAACTGGCGCAGATTTCCGTCGCATAGGGGCTGGCCAGCATCAGCCACAGGCCGATTTGCGGGCGGCCCTCGCGCAGGGCTTGTTTAAAGGGGTTGAGGGGGGTGCTCATGGTTTTGTCTCGCTTTGAAAAACTAAAAGTATCAGTCGAATTGGAACGCAAAACGGCCCAAGGGGCCGTAGTCGGCATCAAACACATCGCCCAGCTTAGCGGCTACGGGGCGGGTGAACGAGCCTGCCAACACGATTTCGCCCGCCTCTAGGCACTCGCCCCAAGTGGCGAGTTTGGCGGCCAGCCAGGCCACGCCAATGGCAGGGTGGCCTTGCACGCCTGCGGCCAGGCCGGTTTCTTCAACTGCGCCGTTTTGCCGCAGCACCGCGCCGCACCAGGGCAGGTCGAGCGAGCCCGGTAGCGACTTGGTGCCGCCCAAGATGATGCCTGCATTGGCGGCGTTGTCGCTGATGGTGTCTTGCACCTTGCGCATGGCCTTGCTGTGGCGGTCAAACTGCTCGATGCGCGCGTCGATGATCTCGATCGCCGGGGTGACGTAGTCGGTGGCGGCCAACACCTTGGCCACCGTGAGCCCAGCGCCTTCTAACTTGCTCTTGAGCACAAAGGCCAGCTCCACTTCAACGCGCGGCGCAATAAAGCGCGCAGCAGGGATGCGGCCCGGCGCAAACAACATGTCGTCAAGCAGCAGGCCGTAGTCGGGCTCGCTGATCTGGCTGGCTTGCTGCATGGCGCGCGAGGTCAGGCCAATTTTGTGGCCTATGGTTTTGCGACCCTCTGCCGCTTTGAGTTGCATCCAAGCGCGTTGAATGGCATAGCCGTCTTCTACCGCCATACCGGGAAAACGCTTGCTGAAATGCTCTAGCTGCACGCGGGTTTTTTCGGCTTGGTGCAGCTCGCCTGCGAGTTCTTGGGTTTGTTCAAGGCTGAGCATGTTTAGGCTTGGTTAAACAGCGGATGCAAGTTGCTGTGCTTGGCGTCAAAGCTCTCGTGGCCTTCGTCGATTTGCAGGGTAATGCCGATGTGCCTGCTCTCAAAAATAGGGGCAAAATGGGCTGTAACGCCCGCCAACAGTGCGTCACCAGCTATTTTTTTTGTAGCATCGCTGCGCCCGCGGGCCATCCGCAGGTTGAGGTAAACAAAGGCGTAATCGGCCTTGCCGTCGGCCACCGCGTAGTGGGCGGCGGGGTAGGCCAGCACCCGCGTGCCGCCGGTGGGGAAGACCTGTTGGCCCGCTGCATCGCGCACGGCCAGCATGGTGTCGGCCAGGCTGCGGCACAGGGCCGACATGTCGGTTTGCACTTCGATATTGGGGGTGTAGAGGATGACGAGGTGGGGCATGGTGGGCGCTTTACGTTGCGGGTGGCAGCGGCACGACGGGGAAGATGGCATTGATTTGCCCGGTGCCACTAGAGCCAAAGTAAGGGGTGATGACTTCAACCTTCTCCGTGTAGGCCGCGCCACCGAGCAGGCCGTAGAGCATGGCGGTATCGTGCATGTCGCCCTCGCCCCAGCACTTGTCGGCGTACATGGGCAGCATGTCGAGCACGGTCGCGTGCTCGCCGCGCTGCCACAGCTCGACCACGCGCAAATCGACCTGCTCTAAAAACGCGTTGTAGGTTTTAAAGGCAAATTCGGGTGCGCGGCCATTGTCAGCAAAATGGTGCGACAAGCTACCGCTGGCAAACACAGCCACCGTTCCTGTGTAGCGTTCTTCAATGGCGCGGCGCACGGCCAGGCCAAAGCGCTCGCTCTCACGCAAGTCGTGCCAGTCGCACCAGCCGCTGACGCAAATCACTTGGTAGTGCTGGTCGGCGTTCATGTAGCGCATGGGCACCAGGGTGCCGTATTCGAGTTCGAGCGTGGTGTCAGAGTGCGCGCGCGACTTTACGCCCATGGCATTGGCCGCGTCGGCCATGGCGTGGCCTAGCGCCGGGTTGCCAGGGTAGTCGTAGGGCATATTTTTAATAAAGTGCGGCAACTCGTTGCTGGTGTACACGCCCTTGAAGCGCGGCCCGCAGTTGATGTGGTATTCGCTGTTGACCTGCCAATGCACATCAAACACCACGATGGTGTCTACGCCTGCTGCGCGGCAACGCCGGTCGATCTCTTTATGCCCGGCAATGGCGGCGTCGCGCTTGCCAAAATGCGGGCCCGGAAACTCACACAGGTACATGCTCGGTACGTGGGTGATTTTGGCGGCGAGTGCGAGGGTGCCCATGGGTTTATTTTGCACTAAACGCCCCAATGCGGGATGTGGTGACCACCCAATGACACGGCCACATTTTTGGGCTCGCAAAACACTTCGTAGCTCCAGCTGCCACCCTCACGCCCGGTGCCGCTGGCCTTGGTGCCGCCAAAGGGTTGGCGCAGGTCGCGCACGTTTTGGCTGTTGACGAAGCACATGCCCGCTTCTACCGCTGCGGCCACGCGGTGGGCGCGGCCAATGTTCTCGGTCCATACATAGCTGCTCAAACCGTAGGCAATGTCGTTGGCCAAGGCAATGGCATGGGCTTCGTCTTTGAACGGAATCAAGCAGGCCACTGGGCCAAATATTTCTTCTTGCGCAATTTGCATGCGGTTGTCTACGTCGGCAAACACCGTAGGCCATACGTAGTTGCCTTGGCGCACGCGCTCGGGCAGTTCGGGCGCATAGCTGGGGCGGTCCACGCCGCCGCACAGCAGCCTGGCACCTTCTTTGGGGCCTAGTGCAATGTAGCTGCGCACTTTGGCCAAATGCGCTGGGCTAATCATCGGGCCGATGATGGTTTTTTCATCCAGCGGGTCGCCCACGCTGATGCGTTTGGCACGCTCAACAAACTGGCCTACAAAGTCGGCATAAATGTTGTGCTGCACCAAGATGCGGCTGCCCGCCGTGCAGCGCTCGCCGTTGTTGCTAAAAATCATGAAAAGGGCTGCATCGAGCGCACGCGGCAAGTCGGCGTCGGCAAAAATCACAAAGGGCGATTTGCCGCCCAGCTCCATGCTGAATTTTTTCAAGCCTGCGTTTTTAACAATGCGGTTGCCGGTGGCCGTAGAGCCGGTGAAGCTAATGGCCCGCACGTCGGGGTGAGCGCACAGGGGTTCGCCGACCTCTGCGCCATAGCCGTGCACCAGGTTGAGCACGCCGCGCGGCACACCCGCCTCTAGCGCCAGCTCGCCCAAGCGGGCGGCACTCAGCGGCGAGAGCTCGCTCATCTTGAGCACCGCTGTGTTGCCAAAGGCTAAGCAGGGCGCGACCTTCCAGGTGGCCGTCATAAAGGGCACATTCCACGGGCTCACCAACGCACACACACCCACCGGGTGGAACAGGGTGTAGTTCAAATGCGTGGCGGTGGGGTAGGTGT
>CANFOR010000042.1 GCA_947448675.1 Betaproteobacteria bacterium | reverse complement strand
CTTGAACGAATGGCAACGCGCCGCGCACCAGCACGAGGTGTGGGAGGGCCACGCGCCTGCCGATGCCGCCAGCACTGCGCCAACGCCGCCCGAGCTGCTCGAACGCAAGCAACAGCAAGCGCAATTGCAAGCAGCCCTGGCCCTGCTGGCGGTGGCCGACCGCTGCGTCTTGGCACTGGCCTACATCAGCGAGCTCGACATGGCCAGCATCGCCCGTATCGAGGCGTGCAGCCTGGCTGCCGTCAAAACCCGTTTGTACCGCGCCCGCCAGCGCTTGTTGGAAATTTTGGAGAAGCCCCATGCATGAAAAATCAGCCACCCTATTGCCCAATCTATTGCCCAATCTATTGCCCAATCAATTGTCCAAGTCTTTGCCAACGCCATTGCCCAGCCCTTGGGAGCAATTGCTAAGCGACAGCCCTTTGCTGCCCCCAGCAGACTTTCCAACGCGGGTCATGGCGCAAGTTGCGCACATGCCGCAAGCCAAGACCCGCGCCCTGCCCTTGCAGCGCTCTGCCTTCTACAAGATCACACGCCTGCTACAAAGCTTGGCCTTAACGGCGGCGGCCTTGGCGGGCTTTGCCCAGCTCGTGGTTTTCGGTTTTGGCGTTTGGAGCGCCGGCACAGCCGGCTAGCCGCAGCCCCACCCCACACTGCATCTTCAAAGGAAGCACCATGCCCTACTCCCGCCTCTCCAAACCCCTTACGGCCTTGCTCATGTCCCTGGTATTGCCCGGTTTTGGCCAGCTCTACAACGGGCAAGTTAACAAAGCCATGTGGCTGTTTTTGGGCTTTGCTTTGCTCAGCGTTCCGGGCATTGCCATTGCGGCTTTGTACCTGCCTACGGTGCTGACCTTTCCGCTCTTGCTGCTCAGCGCTGTAGCCGTCTTGGGCCTATGGCTTTACGCCATGGCAGATGCTTGGCGACAGGCCGCAGCCCAGCCGCACACGGCGCAACTAGCGCCCCACATCTGGCAGCGCAGCGGCACCTATGCCTTGGTCTTTTTACTCTGCAACGGCTTGGCCTTGCCGCTGCTGATCGACTATGTGCGCAGCTACCAAGTGGAGCCTTTTCGCATTCCATCCACCAGTATGGAGCCCGCCGTGTTACAAGGCGATTTTCTGTTTGCTGACAAACGCTACAACCGCGCAGGCTGGGCTGGCATACCCGGTGGCGGCACCACCGCCATTGGGCGCGGTGATATTGCCATCTTCACCTACCCCAACGACCGCACGCAAAAATACATCAAACGCATCATTGCCCTGCCCGGTGACCGGGTGCAGGTGCTGGGCACACAGGTCAGCGTCAATGGCGTCGCACTGGCACGGGCTACAGCAAAGCCTGAAGCCAACGCCAGTAAACCCCAGCAAAGCCTAGACACCACCGTCCCCGCAGGTCAAGTTTTTGTGCTGGGCGACAACGCCAGCGCGAGCAAAGACTCGCGCGACTTTGGCACGGTACCTATGCAAGATGTGGTGGGCAAAGCCCGCCAAGTATGGTTTTCGAGTGACGCCAACGGTATCCGCTGGCAGCGCCTAGGCCAGGTGCTGGAGTAAATGAAAATGCACCACGCCTGCCTTGCCGCTGCGAACCATGGCCAAGCCCAGCGCTGCCAGCTCGGCGGCGGCCCAAGCGCGCGGTGCTTCGAGGTAGACCAGGCCATTGGCTTTGCAGGCCGTGGCAGCGGCTTGCAAGGCGCGCTCAAACAGGGGCGCGTCAAAAGGCGGGTCTAAAAACACCAGGTCGAGCGAGCCTGCGGGCGCGCGCTGCAAAGCGGCAATGCCGTCGCCACGCTCGACGCGCACCTGCTTGGCCTGCAGCGTGGTGCACAGCACCTGCAGGCCGCGCACCAGGGCAGCGTCTTGCTCCACCAGCACGCAGCTGGCCGCGCCACGCGAAGCGGCCTCCAGGCCCAGCGCGCCCGTGCCCGCAAAAACATCCAAGCAATGCCAGCCCGAGAGGTCTTGGCCCAGCCAGTTGAACAGGGTTTCGCGCACGCGGCTCGGCGTCGGCCGCAGCCCGGCCTTGCTGGCCACCGGCAAGAGCGTGCGCTTCCATTGGCCACCGATGATGCGCACTTGGCCGGGGGCGTGGGTGCTAGGCATGGTTTACTCCCCCGCCCCCAGCACCACGGTCGCCATCTTCTCAGGCTGTAGCTTGCGCGCAAAGGCTGCTTTGATGTCGGCCACGGTGAGCTTGTCGACCTGCTGCGTCCATGTGTCGAGGTAGCTCAGGGGCAGGCCATTCCAGGCGATGTTGGCAATGTTGTCGAGCAGTTTGCGGTTGCTGTCGATGCGCAGGCCAAAACCGCCGATGAGGTTGTTTTTGGCGGCTTGCAGCTCGGCCTCGGTCGGTCCTTCTCGCACAAATTTGGCCAGCACTTCGCGCGCCACTTGCAGGGCCTGGGCGGCTTGGTCGGGCCGGGTTTGCAGGCCCAGGCTGAAGGCCCCTGCATGCAGGCCAGGGTTGAAGTAGCTGTAGACGCTGTAGCTCAGGCCGCGCTTCTCACGCACCTCGGCGGTCAGGCGCGAGACGAAGCCGCCACCGCCCAGCACGTAGTTGCCCACGGTGAGGGCAAAAAAGTCGGCGTCGCGCCGCGCATAGCCGGGCTGACCAACGTAGACATGGGCCTGGGCCGAATGAAAAGCAATGCGTTGCTCGCTGGCCTGCGTGAGCGGGGCCACTTCGGGCACGGCTGGCAGCGCGGGACAGGCCGCTCCCTGTGCGCCCTGTGGCAAGCGGGCCAACAAGGTACTGACCAAGGCGTCGGCCTGGGTTTTGTTCAGGGCACCGACGATGCTCACCTTGGCCCGGCAGGGCAGCACGCTGGCCATATGAAAGGCCTGCATGTCGGCCACACTGATGGCTTGCAGGCTTTGCGCCGTGGGCTCGTAGCCATAGGGGTGGCGGCCATACACCGCCTTGGCAAAGGCCCGGCCTGCCACGGTGGCAGGCTTGGTATTGGCCTCGGCCAGTGCGGCGATGCTGCGCTTGCGGTCGCGCTCCCACAGCGGGGCCGCAAAGGCGGGCAAGGCGATCTGCCGGGCCGCCAGTTGCGCGGCTTTTTGCAGCAGGTCGGGGTAGGTCAGGCTGCGCAGCGAGAAGCTTAAACGGTCGGTACTGGCGCTCGCGCCAAAAGACGCGCCCAGATCGGCCCAGGCCTCGCCCAAAGCGTTTTCGTCGAGCGCGGCCTCGCCGTTGGCTGCGCGCACGCCGTTGGAGATTTGCCCGGCCATGCTGCTGGCCAAGCCCATTTGCGCGGGCGGGTCGCGGCGCGAACCGGCGTCAAAATCGAGCTGCACATCGACCATGGGAATGGCCGGGCTGGTCGCCAAAAAAACCTGGGCCCCGCTGGCCTGCGTCCACTGCTCGATGGCAATGCTGGCCTGTGCGCTTTGTAGGTAAAAACCGGCTGCAAGGCACGCCAGCAGTGCGCGGAAAGCTATAAATTTTGTAGTGTACATAGATATTTTCTGAGGCAAGGCTGGGTCAGCTTAGTCACGAATGGCCGGGTTGGGCGCGCGGGGTTTGCGGTTTTTGTCGACGGGCTGGGGGCGCAAAATCGCCACCGTGAGTTGGTCGTCGCCAAAGTACTTGGCGGCCACGGCCTGTACTTGCGCAGCCGTCACCGCGCGCAGGCGGGCTACCAAGCGTTCGTCGGCGTCGAGCGGCAGGCCTTGCACCCATTGCGCGCCCAGGTTGCGCGCTTGGTTGAAGACCGAGTCGCGCTTGTAGACCTCGCTGGCCACCCACTGCACCTTAACGCGGGTCAGCTCGGCCTCGCTCACGCCCTCTTGCGCAATGCGCGCAATCTGCCCGCGCAAAGCGGCCTCCACTTGCTCTGGCGTTTTGCCCGCAGCGGGCACGCCTTCCAACATAAACAGCTGCGGGCCACGGCCCATCAGCCCGTTGTCGGCCCCGGCGCTGTCGGCCACCCGCGTGTCGCCTTGGGTCAAGGCGCGGTCCAGGCGCGAGCCGCTATAGCCGTCGAGCACAGCGGCCAGCACCGTCAGGGCAAAAGCATCGCTGGATGCGGCGTCGTTGGCGTCAAAAGTCTGCAGCTGCGGCACCTTAAAGGCCAGCGCCACATAGGCCTGCTCGGCGGGCGCTTTGAAGTCGATGCGGCGCAACCCGCTTTGCTGCGGCTCGAGGCGCGGCTTGCGTGCGGGCAAGGGGCGACTGGCGATTGCGCCGTAGTATTTTTCAGCCCATGCCTTGGTTTGCGCGGGGTCTACATCACCAGCGATCACCAAGGCCGCGTTGGCGGGCGTGTACCAGCGGCGGTAGAAGGCACGGGCATCGTCGGGCGTCATGGCGTCGAGGTCGTTCATCCAACCGACCACCGGGCGGCGGTACGGTGACGCTACAAAAACCGTAGCATTCAACGCTTCTCCCATCAGCCTGCGCGGCTCGTCTTCGGTGCGCATGCGGCGCTCTTCTTTGACCACTTCGAGCTCTTTGGCAAACTCTTCGTCGCTCCACTGGTTGTGGGCAAAGCGGTCAGACTCCAGGCGCATCACGTCTTCTAAACGGTTGGCCGGAATCTGTTGGTAGTAGCCGGTGTAGTCGCGTGTGGTGAAGGCATTTTCACGCCCGCCCAGGGCAGCTACTTGGCGCGAGAACTCACCCGGCTTGAGCGTGGGCGTGCCCTTGAACAGCATATGCTCCAGCGCATGCGCCACGCCCGAAGTGCCGTCCACCTCGTCCATGGAACCCACGCGCACCCAGAGCATTTGCACCGCCGTGGGCGCGCGGTGGTCGGGCTTGATAATCAACTGCATGCCATTGGCCAAAGCGAACTGCTGCACGCCGGTGTCAGCAGGGCTGTTGGCAGAGCTGGTAATGGGTGTTAGCGCAGCGGACTTTGCAGCCGTTGGCGAGGCAGCTGGTACAGGGCTTTGGGCCCAACTGGTGCTGGCGGCGCAAACCAGCGCCAAGGTGTAGAAGTGGTGTTTCATAGAATGCTGTGATTCATAGAAGTGTGCCATGTTCAGTTTTTTCAAAAAAAAATCCTCTGCGCTGGATGCAACTGCACCCGATGCGGCTCCCCTTGCGGCTTTGGCCGTAGGCAACGGCGCGGCTCCCGAGCGTAAAAGCTGGCTCACGCGGCTCACCGCGGGCCTGCGCAAAACCGGCAGCAACATCAGCCAAGTCTTCACCGGCACGCGCATCGACGAGGCCTTGTACGAAGAACTCGAATCCGCCCTGCTCATGGCCGACGCAGGCACCAAGGCCACAGCTTGGTTACTGGAAGACGTGAAGCGCCGCGTCAAAGCCAACAAAACCACCGAGCCTGCCGCCGTGAAAGCCCTGCTAGCCGACGCACTGGCCGAGCTGCTGCTGCCGCTAGAGGGTGCGCTGCAGATTGGCCAACACGCTGCGGGCGGCGTGCCCAAGGGCCCCACCGTCATCATGGTGGCGGGCGTCAACGGCGCGGGTAAAACCACCTCGATTGGCAAGCTCACCGCGCACCTGGCCGACTCGGGTGCCAGCGTGCTCTTGGCTGCCGCCGACACCTTTCGCGCGGCGGCCAAAGAGCAGCTGGCCGTATGGGCCACACGCAACACCGTCGAGATCATCAGCCAAGACGGTGGCGACCCCGCCGCCGTGAGCTTTGACGCCGTCAGCGCCGCCCGTGCCCGGGGCCGCGACGTGGTACTGGTCGACACCGCCGGCCGCTTGCCCACGCAACTGCATTTGATGGACGAGCTGCGTAAGATCAAGCGCGTGATCGCCAAGGCCGACGCCGCTGCGCCGCACGAGTTGCTGCTGGTGATCGACGGCAACACCGGGCAAAACGCGTTGGCCCAAACCAAGGCCTTTGACGAAGCGCTCGATTTGACGGGCCTCATCATCACCAAGCTCGATGGCACGGCGCGCGGCGGCGTGCTGGCCGCCATCGCCATGTGGGCCAGCGAACGCCAAGCCGCCAAGCCCACGCTGCGCCCGCTGGCGGTGTACTTTGTCGGCGTGGGCGAAAAGCTCGAAGACTTAGAGCGCTTCAACGCCCGCGAGTTTGCCCAGGCTCTGCTCGACTGAGCGCGCTGCAGCATGTTCGACCGCTACGCCACCGCCTTCATCAAGCCCGCGCTCGACGCCATCGCAAAACCCCTGGCGCTGCGCGGTGTGCGCGCCAACCACATCAGCCTGGCGGGTTTTGCCATCGGCCTGGGCGCTGCAATTTTGATAGCTGTCCACGCATATTTGGCGGGCCTTGTGGCCATTTTCATCTCTAGACTCTGTGACGCGCTCGACGGCGCGGTGGCACGCCAAAACCAGGCCAGCGACGCTGGCGCGTTTTTAGACATCGCGCTCGACATGCTGTTTTACGCCAGCATCCCGCTGGCCTTTGCCCTGGCCAACCCCAAAGCCAATGCGTTGGCTGCTAGCGTTTTGCTAGCAGGCTTTGTCGGCACCGCCAGCAGCTTCTTGGCATTTGCCGTGCTCGCCGCCAAGCGCGGCCTGGCCAGCAGCGCCTACCCGCACAAGTCGTTTTACTTTACGGGTGGCTTGACCGAAGCGGGCGAAACCTTGGCCGTGTTCGCCGCCATGTGCCTGTGGCCGCAGTACTTTGCGCACCTGGCCTGGGGCTTTGCCGCGCTGTGTTTGCTGACCACGGCGGCGCGCGTCTATGGCGGCTACAAGGCTTTGGGCTGAACGCAGCCAACTTGATCCAACACACGCCCTTCAATTCACCGTCAAGCTACCGACATAGCCGCGCACCAAGTAGGTGTTGGGGTCGATGCACTGCAAGTCCACCGAGTCGTATTGGCCGCCATCCATGAAACCCAAGATGCCAGCAGTCGTGCTGAGCGGCGTGAGCGTTGGGCCTGAGGTGTAGAGCTGCCCACTATTCGCAGCCGCCACCAGCTTGCTGCCATCGGCAGACGAGGCTACACCGAACCAATTGCTGACCGCACCACGCGCCACCCAGGTGACGCCAGCATCGCTCGATGTGTAGAGTTGCCCGCCATTCGCCGCAGCCACCAGCTTGTTGCCGTCGGCAGACGAGGCTACGCCGCGCCAAATACTGTTCGCATTACGTGCCGTCCAGGTGACGCCAGAATCGCTCGATGTATAGAGTTGCCCGCCGAAATCCGATGCCACCAGCTTGCTGCCGTCGGCAGACGAAGCTACGGCGTACCAAATTCTGTTCACATCACGCGCCGTCCAAGTGGCGCCAGAATCGGTCGAGGTATAGAGTTGCCCACCACTCGAAGCCGCCACCAGCTTGCTGCCGTCGGCGGACGAGGCTACGCCATACCAAATTCTGGCCGCATCCCGCGCCGTCCAGCTAACGCCAGAATCGGTTGAGGTATAGATTTGCCCGCCAATCGTCCCCGCCACCAGCTTGCTGCCGTCGGCAGACGAGGCTACGCCATACCAACCTCTGACCGCATCCCGCGCCGTCCATGTGACGCCAGAATCGTTCGAGGTATAGAGTTGCCCACTATTCACCGCTGCCACCAGCTTGCTGCCGTCGGCAGACGAGGCTACGCCGAACCAATTTCTGACCGCATCCCGCGCCGTCCAGGTGATGCCAGAGTCGGTTGAGGTATAGAGTTGCCCGCCATACGCCGATGCCACCAGTTTGCTGCCGTTACCAGACGAGGCTACGCTCTGCCAATTTCTGGCCGTGTCACGGGCCATCCACTCCGAGCCGCTGTTGCCCATCACTCCATTGGTGATGATGGACTGCCCGGCATTCTGGGCAATCTTCCACCCGCCTGCCCCAATGCCCGATACCTGCACAATATCGCCCAGCACACCGGTGCTAGGCAGCGTGATGGTGACTAGGGCCGCGTTGTTGGCCAGGTAACCCTTGTTGGGTGCGGCCTGCGCCGTGGTGCCAGTGACGTTGACCCAGGTGATGCCGGGGCCCGTAGCACCGGTGGCTCCGTTCGTCCCATTCGTCCCATTCGTCCCATTCGTCCCATTCGTCCCATTCGTCCCATTCGTCCCATTCGTCCCGTTAGCACCCGGTGCGCCATTACAGGCGTAGCTGCTGGCCGTGACTTCTGCAGCGTCCAAGATGCCATTGGCATTGCTGTCGACCCCGCTCATGACTTTGCTGCCCCCGTATTGGCAGAACACGCCTGCGGGCTCTGGCGTGATGCTCACCAAGCTATTGAGGCTGTTTGCACCAGTGGCTCCATTGACTCCATTGACTCCATTGACTCCATTCATGCCATTTGTGCCGTTGGCACCCGTGCAAACATAGGCCGTGGTGCTCACCTCATTGGCATCCAGCACAGAGTTGCCATTGGCATCTAACCCGGCCAAGATTTTGTTGCCCCCATTGGGGCAGTTGACGCCTGCGGGTTCGCCGGTTACCAGCACCAGGGTAGTTAAACCATTTGTTCCATTCGTTCCGTTGCTACCGCTAGCTCCACTAGCGCCAGTTGGGCCGGTGGCTCCATTGGCTCCCGGGGCGCCGTTGCACACGGTTTGTGTGCTGGTTACCTCAGAAGGGTCGAGCACCTTGTTGCCATTGCTGTCAATACCACCCTCCACCACAATGCCACCATAGGGGCAGGCTGTGCTGGGTGCAGCTTGCCGCACCGAGGTGGCAACCAAGTTGGTGGCTACCTGCACCGGGGCCACGGTGCTGCTGCTGCCACCACAAGCCGTTAAAACCAGGCCCAAAGCCAAAGGTGCCAGGAAATGCGCTGCAACTCGGTTTAAGCTTGTGTGAACCTCGGCAATGTCCATCATTAAACAATCAAGACTTGACTGCATTTTCATGGCGGCAGCTCCGATAATTAGGTTACAGGTTTGCAATAATTTTGTACTACACGATCCCGGATGTCCTAAATAAATCCTTAATTTTTCCTGAAATAGCTGCGAACCCACTCTGGTTGAAGCCCTCTCAGTTTTGTTCATAGATTTTTCATTTCACTGTCACTACAATTGAAATGCGTTCCTATTTCTATGGGACAGTCTTATGCCTGTCCGTAAATCGTTTGTACCCAGCGCCAACCCGCAGGCACTCGCTTTCGGTAAACGGCTGAGCAAGACACACCCAAGCCCGCACACCCCAACTACGCGGCCATTGCGTTGGTGGTCGAGGTGCAAAACTTTATCTTTGACGCAAGGCTTTTTTAAGCATGAACACGCCCACACACACCGACGAGCGCCTGACCGCGCTCGAGATCAAAACCAGCTTTCAAGAAGAAGCGCTAGAGCATTTGAACGCGGTGGTGGTGCGCCAGCAGCAAGACATTGCGCGCTTGCAGCTGGCGCTGGCCGAGCTCAAACATTTGCAGGGCCAAGACGCTGGCCAGGCCGACGCACTGCGCAGTTTGCGTGATGAATTGCCGCCGCATTATTAGCGCTTTACGGGCGCATTCATAGCGGTTTAATTGCACTGCGTCGCTTTGCGTGCACTACAAAAATAATAGCTTCACACGCACGCCCAGCAATCGTTTCAAGGCGTTTTAGCTCTGCGCCTGCGCTGCAATACCCAGACCAAGTAAGCCACCAAGAGCAGGTTGCTCAGCAGCACGGCAGCGCCGATCCAACTGGGTTTGGCCAGCAGGTGCTGCAGCTCAAAGGGCACATACAGCGCGCCCGACGCGGCACCCAGCACCTCGCCCCAAGCGCGGTCGTTCCACAGGCCCCACGCCTCGGCCCAGCGCACGCTCACGTAGGCCAAGGCCAGGGCCACAATGGTCGGCACATGGGCCGCGGGCAGCAGCTCGGCGTAGTGCAAGAGCATGGAGCCCACGCGCGCATGCGGGTCCAGGCCAAAGCGGCCGATCAGCTCCATGGCCAGGTGGCGCACGTCGTGGTGCATCAGGTCGAGCACGCCCAGCAAGGCGGCCAAAGCGGCAAGGCCTTTGAGGGCTTCGTAAGCGGCGATCAGGTGCAAGGCCCCACGCTTGTTGGGTGGCACGATGCTGCGGTGGGCAGTGGGGCTGTTGGTCGGGGCAGAGCGAGCGGGGCTGGGCATCATAGGCGTCATATGCGTTTAAGCTTAGCAGCTTGGGGCATGCCCCGCCATTTCAATCACCACCCTGCCCATGAACCCCCGCAAACTCGCCCTGTTCTTGCTACTAGCCCTTGGTGTGGCGGCATTTTTTGCGCTGGACTTGGGCCGTTATTTGAGCCTGGCTGCGCTGCAACAAGGCCACGCCAGTTTGCTGGCGCAATATGCTGCGCAGCCGCTGCAGGTGGCTGCTGCTTACTTTGCGCTGTACCTCGTGGTGGCAGCGCTGTCGGTGCCGGGCGCGGTGGTCCTCACGCTGGCGGGCGGTGCGATTTTTGGTTTCGGCTGGGGCCTGCTCTTGGTGTCGTTTGCGTCGAGCATCGGCGCAACGCTGGCCATGTTGGCCGCGCGCTACCTGTTGCAGACCAGCGTAGAAAAGCGCTTGGGCCCGCAGTTGGCTGCGGTACACGAGGGCATGGCCACAGACGGCGCTTACTACCTGTTTGGCCTGCGCATCATTCCCTTGGTGCCGTTTTTTGTGGTCAATGTGTTGATGGGTTTAACGCGCATTTCTGCACCGCGCTTTTACGCCGTCAGCCAGCTGGGCATGCTGCCCGCTACGGCGGTGTTTGTGAACGCGGGAACGCAGTTGGCCCAGCTCGACTCTTTGCGCAGCGTGCTCAGCCCGGTGCTGCTGGGCTCTTTGCTGTTGCTGGGTTTGTTCCCGCTCTTGGCACCACACGCCCTAGCAACTCTTCAAGCAGCCCAGCAGCGGCGCAAGCTGTACCGGCCCTGGGCGGGTGTGAAGCCGCGCCGCTTTGAGCGCAACCTGGTGGTGATCGGCGCGGGCGCGGGCGGCTTGGTCAGCGCCTACATAGCGGCAGCCGTCAAAGCCAAGGTCACCTTGGTAGAAGCCAAGGCCATGGGCGGCGACTGTTTGAACTATGGCTGCGTGCCCAGCAAGGCACTGATTCGCTCAGCCACGCTCGCACACGCCATGCACCATGCGGCTGAATACGGCGTAGATACTGCGCAGCCAGCTATCAATTTTGCAGCAGTGATGGCACGCGTGCAGCGCGTCATCGCGGCCATTGCGCCGCATGACAGCATCGAGCGCTACACCGGCCTGGGCGTTGAAGTGCTGCAAGGCCATGCGCGCATCACCAGCCCTTGGACGGTAGAGATTGCCATGAAGGACGGCAGCACGCGCAGCATCAGCACGCGCAGCGTCGTCATCGCTGCCGGGGCGCAGCCCATCGTGCCGAACATCCCGGGTTTAGATGCAGTGGGTTACCTGACCAGCGACACCCTGTGGGATGCCTTTGGCAAGCTAGCGCACATTCCCCAACGCATCGTGCTGCTTGGCGGCGGGCCGATTGGCTGCGAGTTGGCCCAGGCCTTTGCCCGCTTGGGCGCGCAGGTCACGGTGGTGGAGATGGCCCCTCGCCTCTTGCTGCGCGAAGACGCCGACGTCGCCGCCCTGGCCCAGGCTGCACTAGAGGCCGACGGCGTGCGCGTGCGCACCGGCCACAGCACGCTGCGTTGCGAGTTGCAAGGCAGTGAAAAAACCATTTTCCTGAGCCACCAAGGCCAAGAACTGCAGCTGGTTTTTGACGCTTTGGTCTGCGCCGTGGGCCGCAAGGCCCGCCTGAGTGGCTACGGCCTCGAAGCGCTGGGCATACCCAGCGACAAAACCATTGCCACCAACGAATACCTGCAAACCATCTACCCGAATATTTACGCCGCAGGCGACGTGGCCGGGCCCCACCAGCTGACGCACGCAGCCGCCCACCAGGCTTGGTACGCCAGCGTCAACGCGCTGTTTGGCGACTACAAAAAGTTCAAGGCCGACTACCGCGCCATCCCCAGCGCCGTGTACATCGCGCCCGAGCTGGCGCGCGTGGGATTGAACGAGCAAGAAGCAAAGGCCCAAGGCGTGGCCTATGAAGTCACCCAGTTCCCGCTGGCAGACCTAGACCGCGCTATTGCCGACGGCCAGACCCAGGGCTTTGTGAAGGTGCTCACAGTGCCCGGCAAAGACCGCATTGTGGGCGTGAGCATCGTCGGCAGCCACGCCGCCGAGCTGCTGGCCGAATACGTGTTGGCCATGCAGCACGGCCTGGGCCTGAACAAGCTGCTGGGCACCGTGCACAGCTACCCCACGATGGCCGAAGCCAACAAATACGCCGCCGGCCAGTGGAAGCGCGCGCATGCGCCAGACAAGCTGCTGCGCTGGGTGCAGCGCTTTCATGATTGGCGGCGGGGGTAGGACTACCAGCCCGCCAGCGGGCGCAGCGGCCAAAGTCTGAATCAGTGGGCGGAAAAACGTCTTGGGTTTGGCGGCGCGTAAGGTTAGCTATAAAAAATATAGCTGTCTACGCATATTCCAAGCGCCTTGCAGCCTTATTTGCCCGCAGGCGGCAGGTACTTCTGCCCATCAAAGCGCAACACAAATTGCTGGCCCTTCTTGCTCTCGGTTTTGCTGCAGGCTGCAGTCGGACTTGGGTTTGCTCCCGGATTCGCGCCTAGGTTTGCGCCTGGCTTGGGGCGGTAATCGGTTTTGAGCGAGGCTTCTTTCACCAGCAGATCGGCGTAGCCGTGTTTGCTGGTTTTGGCTACTGCCAGGCTGCGGCGGCGCTCTAGGCTGCGGCCCTGCTCGCAGGCGCCAGAGGCGGCGGCACCGCGGGTTTGGGCGCTGCTCAGCACCTCTAAATTTTGCAAGCGCAAAACAATGGCCTCGTTTTGGATTTCGTACAGGCTCAGCTCTTCGATGCTGCAGGCGCTGTCAAACTGCACCGCGCCGCTGTAGACCACGCGCACGCCAAAGGCCCGCGCGCGCGGGTGGAGCGGGTACTTGGCGGTGTCCACGCTGCCACGCGCGGTGCCACAGGCATCTTGGTTCCAAGCCGTTTTTTGGAACAGGTGGCTGGCAATGTCAAGACCGTCTTTGCTCAGCAACACCAGCTCGAGGTCGCGGCAATTTTTGCCGGTGTCTTGTGCGTCGCAAGGCGCTGGGTAGGGCAGTAGCAGCATGACTTTGCCTGCCTCATCGGGCAGGGCCTTGCAGGCGTAGCCGCTGAGTGCCAACTGGGGGTGCAGCTGGTTCGACACGGCGTTGACAGCCGCCTCGCTCAAGCCGGGGCAGGCGGCAGAGTCTGCATAGCTGGGCGGGGCCCAGAACATGGCCCCGAGCAGCGTGCAGAAAGCCAAAGCGATGAAGCGGCAGATGATGCTGTGCATAGCGATGCTCCCGTAGTGGTGTGCATGCAGAGCCCCTACAATGATTGGCACCGATCCTGGTTGCACACACCCGCGAACTGTACTTGAAAAGCCCTACACCCCAGCCCCCGCACGAACTCACCCTGCGCGTGCTGGCCACGATGCAGTCCACGCCCGAGCCGCGCCTGCGCGCGATCATGGCCAGCTTGGTGACGCATCTGCATGCCTTTGTGCAAGACGTGGGCTTGACCGAAGCCGAGTTTCGCAGCGCCTGCGCGCACATTGCGCGACTGGGCCAGCTCAGCAACGCCAACCACAACGAGGTGGTGCTGATGGCGGGCTCGCTGGGCATTTCGAGCCTGGTCTGCCAGATCAACAATGCGGGCGACGCGCAAACCGATGTGGCCAGCACGCACAACCTGCTGGGCCCGTTTTGGCGCATGCGCTCACCCGCCACGCCCAATGGCGGCAGCATTGTGCGCAGCCCCACGCCGGGCATGCCGATGCAGGTGCGCGCCCAAGTGCTGAACATGCAAGGCGCGCCGGTTGCCGACGCTTTGGTAGACGTGTGGCATTGCGACGCGCAAGGCCTGTACGAGAACCAAGCCCAGGCCCGCGCCCAAGGCGTGGCCGACATGAACCTGCGTGGCCAGTTTCGCACCGATGCACAGGGCCGCTTCGATTTTTGGAGCATCAAACCCCTGGGCTACCCCATTCCTACCGACGGCGTGGTCGGCCAACTGCTGCAAGCCCAAGGCCGCCACGCGATGCGGCCCGCCCACGTGCACGCCCTGGTGTTCAAACCCGGCTACAAAACCCTTATTTCGCAGGTGTATGCACACGACGACGCCAACCTGGGCAGCGACGTGCAGTTTGGCGTCACGCCCGCGCTCACCGGCCACTACGTGCAACACAGCGCACCACCCGCAGGCCGCAGCGACGTGGCCCTGCCCTGGTGTAGCTTAGACTTTGTGTTTCGGATGCAAGCGGGCGAAGCGGTTTTGCCGCAAGCGCCGATTCAATAGGTTCGAGTTTTCGGAAAGTAGACCCATGAAAATCCTCATGCTGCACGGCATCAACCACGACATGTTTGGCAAACGCGATCCAGCGCAGTACGGCACCATTACGCTAGACGAGATCAATGCCAGCTTGGCTGCACTCGGCAAAGAGCTGGGCGCTACGGTAGAGTGCTTTCAAACCAACCACGAAGGCGCCATGTGCGAGCGCATCCACCAGGGCTTTTTGAGCGGCGTTGACGCGGTGCTGATCAACGCGGGCGCTTGGACGCATTACAGCTATGGCATCCGCGACGCGCTGGCCATTCTCACTTGCCCGATTGTGGAGCTGCACATGAGCAACATCCACGCGCGCGAAGCCTTTCGCCATGTGTCGGTGTTTGCCGAGATCGTGAAGGGCCAAATTTGCGGCTTTGGGGCCGACAGTTATTTGCTGGCCCTGCGTGCAGGTGTGAACGCAGCGCGCGCCGCAAGCGCGCATTGAGTCCCATAAATAAGCCGCAAATTACCCGTAAAAACGCCCGCAAGGCGCACTGAATGTGCGTATGCAGCTACATAATTTATAGCATTTCAGAATGATTATTAACGGCAACACCGAGGTCATCGCGCACATTGGCTTTCCGACCCACGCCTTCAAAGCCCCCATGATCTACAACCCCTGGTTTGCCAAAGCCGGGGTCAATGCGGTGGTGGTACCCATGGCCTGCCAGGCCGAAGACTATCCGGCGTTTTTGCGCACCGTGTTCAAACTCAGAAATGTGCGCGGCGCACTCATCACCATGCCGCACAAGGTCAGCACCGTGGGCCTGCTCGACGAGCTACTGCCCACCGCCGCTATAGCCGGTGCGTGCAACGCGGTGCGGCGCTTGCCTAATGGCCGTTTGCAAGGCGATATGTTCGACGGTGAGGGCTTTGTGCGCGGCGTGCTGCGCAAGGGCCTGGTGCTGCGCGGCGCCAGCGCCTTGGTAGTGGGCAGTGGCGGCGTCGGGTCAGCGATTGCGGCTTCACTCGCAGCGGCGGGTGTGGCGCGCTTAGGCTTGTTTGACGTGAATGCTGGCGCCGCCGAAGGCCTGGCCCAGCGCCTGCGCCAGCACTACCCGGCTTTGCAAGTGGCTACGGGCTCGAACGACCCAGCCGGCTTTGAACTGCTGGTCAACGCCACGCCCATGGGCATGAATGCGGGCGACCCGTTGCCCATGGATATGGGCCGCGTTGCCAGCACCAGCTTTGTCGGCGAAGTGGTGATGCAAAGCGAGACCACGGCCTTTTTGGCGGCGGCCCTGGCGCGCGGCTGCCGCGTGCAAGTGGGCACCGACATG
>CANFOR010000041.1 GCA_947448675.1 Betaproteobacteria bacterium | reverse complement strand
TCGATCTCGGCGCTGGGCTCGGTGAACGGGAAGTAACTCGGCCGAAAGCGCAGCGTCAGCGCGGTGGTCTCGAAGAACGCCTGGATGAAGTCCAGGTACAGGACCTTCAGGTCCTTGAACGACACGTTCTCGCCCACCCACAGGCCCTCGACCTGGTGGAACATCGGCGAGTGCGTGGCGTCGTTGTCGACGCGGTAGGTGCGGCCCGGCGCGATGACGCGAATCTCGGGCATGGTCGCTTTGCCGACATGCTGCTGCACATGCGCCTGGGCGTAGCGGGTTTGCATCGGGCTGGTGTGGGTGCGCAGGCAATAGGGCAGGCCCTGGGCGTCGTTCATGTCCACGTAAAACGTGTCTTGCATCGAGCGCGCGGGGTGGTTGGGTGGGTTGTTGAGCGAGGTGAAGTTAAACCAGTCGTTCTCAATCTCGGGGCCGTCGGCCACGTCAAAACCCATGCTGGCAAATACGGCTTCGACGCGCTCCCAGGCCAGGGCCACGGGGTGCAGGCCACCGGCGCCGCGCTGGCGACCCGGCAGGGTAACGTCGAGCGCTTCGGCTTGCAGTTGGGCTTGCAACTCGGCGTCAGCCAGGGCTTGGCGGCGCGCATTGAGCGCGGCCTCGACCGCTTGTTTGCAGACGTTAATGCTGGCACCACGGGTTTTTTTGTCTTCCGGGCTGAGCGCGGCCATGCCCTTCATGAGCTCAGTCAGCTTGCCGGTTTTGCCCAAAAATTGGGCTTTGGCGTTCTCTAGCTCAGCAGGCGTTGCCGCTTGGGCAAAGGCGGTTTGGGCGTTGGCAACTAGCGTGTCCAGCTCGTTCATGGTGTTCGGGGTAGGTTGGAAATAAACAAGGGCTAGTGCTTTTTCAAGCGCTAGCCCTTATAGACAGTGCGTAGAGCGCTACAAAATAAGTAGCACGCTAGGCTTTACGCGGCCAGCTTGGCTTTCACCTGCTCCACAATGCTGGCAAAAGCTGGCATGTCGTGAATGGCCATGTCGGACAAAACCTTGCGGTCGATCTCGATGCCGGCCTTGCGAATGCCATTGGCAAACTGGCTGTAGGTCATGCCGCAAGTGCGGGCAGCGGCGTTGATACGCGCAATCCACAACTGGCGGAACACGCGCTTTTTGGTACGGCGGTCACGGTAGGCATATTGCCCTGCCTTCATTACCGCTTCTTTGGCGATACGGAAGACATTACCGCGGCGACCGCGAAAACCTTTGGCAAGGGCTAAAACTTTTTTGTGGCGGGCGCGAGCCGTTACACCACGTTTGACGCGAGGCATGTGTGTACTCCTTGTTCGTCGTTAAATCAAATGCCCTGGCCGGGCAGCATTTGTGACATGTGACCCATATTGGTCTCATGCACACCTACGGCACCACGCAAGTGACGCTTGTTCTTGGTGGTCTTCTTGGTCAAGATGTGACGTTTGAAGGCTTGACCGCGTTTAACGGTGCCACCTGGACGGACGCGGAAACGCTTTTTAGCGCCGCTCTTGGTCTTCATTTTGGGCATGTAAATGCTCCTTTTACTTTGTGCTCACGAGGCGCCAGCAAACCCTTTGCTGTCTTGTAGGCCCTGAGCTACTTGTTTGGCGAATTTGCATTCACCGTTTGCGTCAGCAGGCGACCAAACCTGCTAACCCAAATTTTTTACCGCTTACGCCGTGGCCGCTTGGGCAACTGGGGCAGACGGCTCTGCGGCTACCGGCTTGGCTGCGCCCGGTTTCTTCTTGCCCGGTGCGATCATCATGATCATCTGGCGACCTTCGAGCTTGGGAAACTGCTCGACGACGATGATGTCTGCCAACTCGTCACGAATCCGGTTGAGCAAGGCCATGCCCAGCTCTTGGTGCGTGATCTCGCGGCCCCGAAAGCGCAGAGTGATCTTGCACTTGTCACCCTCGGCCAAGAAGCGCCGGATATTGCGCACCTTGATGTTGTAGTCACCGTCGTCGGTGCCGGGGCGGAACTTAATTTCTTTGATCTCAATGACCGTTTGCTTCGCTTTGGCTTCCGCAGCACGCTTTTGCTCTTGGTACTTGAACTTGCCGTAGTCCATGAGCCGGGCAACGGGTGGCACGGCGGTCGGGGAAATCTCCACCAAGTCCACGTCCATCTCACCGGCCAGGCGCAAGGCCTCATTGGTGTTCATGATGCCCATGGGCTCATTGTCGGGGCCCGAGACGCGCAGCTCTGGGGCCATGATCTCCCGGTTCAACCGGTGCTTGCGTTCTTCCCGCTGGCGCGGGTTGCGAAATTCAGTAGCGATGGCTCAAATCCTTTTTACGTTTGCTACAAAAACTGTAGCTGCTTACGCACAACCGGCGCGGGTAAACGACCAAATCAAGGCTTATTTCTTGCGAAATTAAGCCTTGCGGGCAATGTCACTCAGAATTCTTTGGGAGAAGGCTTCGAGGGGCATCACACCGAGGTCTTGGTTGCCCCGGGCGCGCACTGCAACGGCTTGGGCTTCCTTCTCTTTGTCGCCGACAACGAGTATGTAAGGAAGCTTTTGCAACGAATGCTCGCGTATTTTATACGTTATTTTCTCATTGCGCAGATCTAAACTGACCCTAAGCCCTTGATTCTGCAGCGTTTTAGCCACTTCTTTGGCGTAATCGGCCTGCGCGTCGGTGATATTGAGCACCAGAACCTGCGCCGGTGCCAGCCACGTGGGCAGCGCGCCGGCGTGTTCTTCGATCAAAATTCCAATGAAACGCTCCAAGCTGCCGACGATGGCGCGGTGCAGCATCACCGGCCGATGCCGCGCGCCGTCAATGCCCACGTATTCGGCGTCGAGGCGCTCGGGCATCGAGAAATCGACCTGCATGGTGCCGCACTGCCACTGGCGGCCAATCGCGTCTTTGAGCGTGTACTCGATCTTGGGGCCGTAAAACGCGCCGTCACCCGGCGAGATTTCAAATTCACAGCCCGATGCGCGCAGGCTGTCGATGAGGGCTGCCTCAGCCTTGTCCCAGCTCTCTTCGGAGCCAATGCGCGCGGCGGGCCGGGTGGCCACTTTGTAGATGATGTTTTTGAAGCCAAAGTCGGCATAGACTTTTTGCAAGAGCGTGGTGTAGGCCGTGCATTCGGCCAAGATCATGTCTTCGGTGCAAAAAATATGGCCGTCGTCTTGCGTGAAGCCGCGCACGCGCATGATGCCGTGCAGGCCGCCGGTGGGCTCGTTGCGGTGGCACTGGCCAAATTCACCATAGCGCAGTGGCAGGTCGCGGTAGCTCTTGATGCCCTGCTTGAAGATCAAAATATGGCCGGGGCAGTTCATCGGCTTCAATGCGTAGTCGCGCTTTTCACTCTCGGTGGTGAACATGTTGTCGCGGTACTTGTCCCAATGGCCGGTTTTTTCCCAGAGCGCTTTGTCTAGGATCTGCGGGCCCTTAACCTCTTGGTAGCCGTTGTCGCGGTAGACGCGGCGCATGTACTGCTCCACTTCTTGCCACAGCGTCCAGCCCTTGGGGTGCCAAAACACCGTGCCGGGCGAATGCTCATCGATGTGGAACAGATCGAGCTCGCGGCCCAGCTTGCGGTGGTCGCGCTTTTCGGCTTCTTCCAGCTGGGTGAGGTAGTTTTGCAAGTCGTCTTTGCTGGCCCAGGCCGTGCCGTAGATGCGCTGCAGTTGTTCGTTCTTTTGGTCGCCGCGCCAGTAGGCTCCGGCCACCTTCATGAGCTTGAAAAATTTCAGCTTGCCCGTGCTGGGCACGTGCGGGCCACGGCACAGGTCTTCGAACTTGCCTTCGCGGTACAGGCTCACGTCTTCGCCCGCTGGGATGGAGCCAATAATCTCGGCCTTGTAGTGCTCACCCAGGCCTTTGAAATAGGCCACCGCTTCGTCGCGTGGCAGCACGCGGCGCGTCACCGGCTCGTCGAGCGCGGCCAGGGCGGCCATTTTCTTTTCGATGGCGGCCAAGTCTTCGGGGGTGAAGGGCCGTTTGTAGGCAAAGTCGTAGTAAAAACCGTTTTCGATTACCGGGCCAATGGTGACCTGCGCCTCGGGGAACAGCTCTTTCACCGCATAGGCCAGCAAGTGGGCTGCGCTGTGGCGAATCACCTCTAGACCGTCGGCGTCTTTGGCGGTGATGATCGACAGCACGCTGTGGCCCGCCATGCTGTAACTGGTGTCTACCACCTTGCCTACGCCCGCCGCCTCGCCCGCCAATCGCACCTTGCCCGCCAACGCGGCTTTGGCCAGGCCAGCACCGATGGAGGCCGCCACTTCGGCCACCGTAACTGGGCCGGGGTATTCTCGCTGGGAGCCGTCGGGAAGCGTAATCTGAACCATATTGAACCTGTGAAGAGAAAACAAAAGCGCAGAGTTGACCGCGCATTACTATAAATTTGATAGCTTGTTACGCACTGTTGGTGCGCCTTGGCGGCCTTTTTTGCTATGAAAACCGCATGCCAAACGCCTATTTTAACCGCCTGGGCCCGCCAAGATGTTGGCCGCCACCGCCTCGGCCACCTTGATGCCGTCAATCCCTGCCGACATAATGCCGCCCGCATAGCCTGCACCCTCGCCCGCCGGGTACAGGCCTAGGGTGTTGATGCTCTGCAGGCGCAACGGGTGGCGCTCGCTACCACGGTCTTCAAAACGCTGGATGCGGATCGGCGACGAGGTACGCGTCTCCACCCCGGTGAGCAGCGCGTCGGGCATGTCAAAACCAGCGATCTGTTTGGCAAACTGCGGAATGGCTTCGCGAATGGCGGCAATGGCGTACAGCGGCAAGCTCGGCTGCGCCGCCGCGCCCAGGTCGGTCAAGTGCACGCCGGGTTTGTAAGACGGCAGCACCTCGCCCAGCGCGGTAGACGCCCGGCCCGCCAAAAAGTCGCCCACGCGCTGCGCAGGCGCCTCGTAAGTGGAGCCGCCCAGCACATAGGCCCCCGACTCCAAAGCGCGCTGAAAGGCAATGCCCGCCAGCGGATGCCCGCGCTGGCCCGGAGCCACCAGCGGCTGGCCCAGCGCGTCGAAGTCAAAGTCGGCTGGGTTGATGCCCACCACAATGCCTGCATTGGCGTTGCGCTCGTTGCGCGAATATTGGCTCATGCCATTGGTGACCACGCGCCCGAGCTCACTGGTGGCGGCCACCACGGTGCCGCCGGGGCACATGCAAAAGCTGTAGACCGAGCGGCCGTTTTTGGCGTGGTGCACCAGCTTGTAGTCGGCCGCGCCCAGCATCGGGTGGCCCGCAAACGGGCCAAAGCGCGCGCGGTCCACCATGCCCTGCGGGTGCTCGATGCGAAAGCCCACGCTAAAGGGCTTGGCCTCGACGTACACGCCGTGCGCGTGCAGCATTTCAAAGGTGTCGCGCGCGCTGTGACCAATGGCCAGCACCACGTGGCGGGCGCTCAGGTGTTCGCCACCCGCCAGCGTCAGGCCACGCACTGCGCCGCCCTCGATCAACAGGTCTTCCACCCGGCTTTGAAAGCGAATCTGACCGCCCAGGCGCTCGATCTCACTGCGCATGTATTCGACCACCTTGACCAGCCGAAAGGTGCCGATGTGCGGCTTGCTCACGTACATGATTTCATCCGGCGCGCCACCCTTGACCATCTCTTCCAGCACCTTGCGGCCATGGAAGAGCGGGTCTTTCACCTGGCTCCACAGCTTGCCGTCGCTAAACGTGCCCGCGCCGCCTTCGCCAAACTGCACATTGCTCTCGGCCTGCAACTGGCTTTTGCGCCAAAAGCCCCAAGTGTCTTTGGTGCGCTCGCGCACGGCTTTGCCGCGCTCCAGCACCAGCGGGCAAAAACCCATTTGCGCCAGGGTTAGTGCGGCAAACAGGCCGCAAGGCCCGGTGCCAATCACCACCGGGCGCTGGCCACTGGCGGCAAAGCCCGCAGGTGCTTGGGCCGTAAAACGGTATTGCGTGTTGGGGCTGGGCGCTAGGTGCGTGGCCAGGTTGGGCTGGCTTTGCGCGCGCTGCAGCAGCGCAGCGTTATCGCTGGTTTGTACGTCGAGCGTGTAAATGAAGTGGATGTCTGACTTCTTGCGCGCATCAAAACCACGCCGGTAGACGGTGTAGCCCAGCAACTGGCTGCGCGCAATGCCCAGGGTGCGCGCAATGGCTTCGGCCAAGGCGTCTTCAGAATGGTCGAGCGGGAGTTTGAGCTCGGTAAGGCGTAAAGAGTGAGGGCGAGAGGTGCGAGAGTCAATAGACATTGGGGGTGACTGCCTGCACGGCAGCAAAACCTGGGGAAGCGTCTATTTTAGGGTGCGCATTGGAACGCGGCGAGACTGTGCAGAACGTGACCTAAAAGCTTTTGTGTGTATCCACCTGTTTCCTCCATAGAACTATGGACAAGTTGCATTGACGGGTACGCAATGCAGTCTTAGATTGCCCAGGTTGCATTGTCGCAACGCACGGAGGTTTTATGATTACTTTAGACGCCAAACTAAACATACTAAATTCCCAGATTCTGGAACGATGGAATGCCAACAGCCCATTCATCCACTGGCCTTGGGCGCGCCCAGCGCATGTGCGCGTTTTACTCTACATGGAAGGTGCATCCTTTGATGGGGGTAGCTTTCATGGCCTGAAGCATGTCATCGCAACGCTGCAGGCTTCGCTGTGGTACTGGGTGAAATTCGATGTCACAACCGTCAATCGGGGGGCTGACTCCACGGCGATGCAGCAAAACAAAACGCTGGATCAACTCAATCTCAGCGCAAATTTTGACCAGGTTTGGCTATTCGGCGTTTCGCCGAACAACCAGCCCTATGTCAACTTACTTTCTCCTGCTGAAATAACAGCGATAACCGACTTCATGCAGCATGGCGGTGGCGTACTCACTACCGGTGACCACGCCTCATTGGGCCGAGGTATATCTGGGACAGTGCCACGCGCAGGCAGCATGCGTTTATATCCCGCACCAGACAATGTTGCTCCAGACTACAACACGACCTTAGAACGAGGTCACGATGGCATATTTGATTTTTATGACCAATCGGATGACATTCCACAAAGCATCCGTCTGCGCCGCTACCCTTTGTGGGACTTTTTTCCGCGCCCGTTTTCATCACGCTGGGCACCGCATCCGATTCTGTGTGGCATCAACGGCCCCATCAACGTATTACCCGATCATGAACACGAAGGCGAAGCGATCATTCCAAGCAGTTTTCCAGCCTCAGAGTGGCCGAGTAAAGCAGGCAATCAACCATTACCAGAAGTCATTGCATGGGGGCGGATCAAAGATCCGGCCGCCACACGGGTTGGGCAAGAGATTGGCGTAATTTCTGCCTATGATGGCCATCGGGCCGATATCGGCCGTGTCGCGGCAGATTCCACTTGGCACCACTTTTTTGATATCGACTTATTGGGTGACCCCAGCGCTGATCCGGTCAATGACAATGGCTACATTGCAACACCTGCCGGGCAAAAAGCACTCAAGCAAATCGAAAATTATTACCTCAATTTGGCGGTGTGGTTGGCTCCACCCAATGCCCAAAAAGCCATGCGTGATGCCCTTTGGTGGTCACTCATATGGACCAACAAATACCTGGAATTGTCTAGCGCAGTTGATCGCCTACCCATCATTTACCTGGGCGAACAGGCCAGCGATGTGTTCGGTCGTATTGCCAGCCAATGCACCCAACGCCAATGGTTCTTCTGGGAGTTGCTCGACCCAGTAGTGCGCCTACGCTTAGAGAAAACCCTGCAAGAAGGTAACCCATTACCGCCACAAATTGAAAAATTTGTGCTGGGCAGCATTGTGAAGCACTTGCTCATCAATTTTGGTGCCAATGAAAAACGCCAAGAACCTGGAGAACCGCCCAAACCAGAGGCTATCGATAAACTACTTCGCGTGGCTACCGAGCAAGGCTTGGCCGAAATGTTCAAATACCACAGTGGCCTAGTCCAGAACATCGAGGGCTTGACCCAGAAACGCCCCATTGGCTGATGTTCCTAGCCAATCTGCTCCAGCGGCCAGCGCGGCTTCACATCGAAAGCGTAGGTGGTGTTGGCCAAGCCGGGCTGGCTTTGCAGGCGCAGAGCTGCGGCCAGGGCGATCATGGCGCCATTGTCGGTGCACAGGTGCAGCTCGGGGTAGTGCACGCGCACGCCACGTTTGGCACCGGCGGCGTTCAGCTGCTGGCGCAGGCTGCGGTTGGCCCCTACCCCACCGGCCACCACCATGCGCTGCAGGCCGGTTTGCTGCAGGGCGGCGAGCGACTTTTTCACCAGCACTTCGGTAATGGCAGCTTGGGCCGAGGCGGCTACGTCGGCGCGGGCGGCCTCCAGCACGCCGGGGCCCTGGGCTTCTAGCTTGCGCACTTGGGTGAGCACGGCGGTTTTGAGCCCGGCAAACGAAAAGTCTAAATTGCCGCTGTGCAACAGCGGCCTGGGCAGGGCAAAGGCCGTGGCATTGCCCTGCTCGGCTAACTGCGCCAAGGCCGGGCCCCCGGGGTAGCCCAGGCCCAAGAGCTTGGCCGACTTGTCAAAGGCCTCACCGGCAGCATCGTCAATGCTCTCGCCCAATAGTTCGTATTGGCCCACGTCGGTGACATGCATTAGCTGGGTGTGGCCGCCCGAGACCAAGAGCGCCAAGAAGGGAAAGGCCGGTGGGTCAGCGCTTAAAAAAGGGCTGAGCAAATGGCCCTCTAAGTGGTGGATGCCGATCACCGGCTTGCCCAGCGCCGCGCCCAGCGCGCAGGCCACGCCCGCGCCCACCAGCAAGGCCCCGGCCAGACCTGGGCCGCGCGTGAATGCTATGCAATCGATAGCTGCTAACGCGCACCCTGCTTGGCTTAGCACGGTTTTTGTGAGTGGCAGCACGCGCCGAATGTGGTCGCGGCTGGCCAGCTCGGGCACCACACCGCCATAGGCCTGGTGCATGGCCACTTGGCTGTGCAGCGCGTCGGCCAAGAGCCGGGGCGTGCCCTGGCCAAAGTATTCGACCAAGGCCACGCCAGTTTCGTCGCACGACGATTCAATACCTAGTACAAGCATGCTGCCAAGTGTAGGGCCTGGCTCACCCGGCGCATAAATGTGCGCGCTAAGACGGCACGTCCATCAAGCCATGGCGCACGGCCAGCAGGGTCATCTCGGCTTGGTTGGCCAAACCGAGTTTTTGCTTGATGTTGTAGAGGTGGGTGCCCACGGTAGAACTCGACAGCTTGAGCGCCTGGGCGATCTGCAGCACCGATTGCCCACGCGCCAGTTGCACAAACACCTCGAACTCACGCGCCGAGAGCTTTTCTATGGGGCTGTACCCACCGCCCGTGTCTTGCACCGCCATGCGCATGGCAATTTGCGCGTCTAAGTAGCGCTGGCCCTTGGCAATGCAGCGTATCGCGTCGATCAGCACCTCGGGCGCACTGCGCTTAGACAAGTAGCCCAGCGCACCGGCTTGCAAAGCGCGCCGAGGGTGGGTGGTGTCTTCATGCGCGGAGAGCGCCAAAATGCGCAGGCGCGGGTTTTTGGCCAGCAGGCGCTTGATGGCTTCAATGCCACCCATGCCCGCCATGGCAATGTCCATCACCACCACGTCGGGCGCCACGCTGCCCAGCAGCTGGCAAGCGACCTCGCCGCTGTCGGCCTCGGCGACAACTTCAATGTCGGCGCTGGCCTCCAGCAAAAGCTTAAAGCCCATGCGCACCACAGCATGGTCATCAACAAGTAAAACCTTCACCGCGCTGCCCCTTCTGTGTGGGGCCCCAATGGCAGGCGCACGCTGACGCGTATGCCACTGGGCTCTATTTGTTCGAGCAGCAAGCTGCCGCCCAGCGCCTGGGCCCTCTCCTGCATACCGAGTACGCCATAGTGGCCGGTCGACTGAAACTGGGCGAGTCGACCGCTGCCGTTGTCGCTGATGCGCAGGTGTAAGGCGTCAGCAAGCCGCTCTAAAGCCACGTCGACATGGCTGGCCTGGGCGTGGCGCAAGGAGTTGTTGAGCGCCTCTTGCACGATGCGGTAAACCGCAGTGCTGTGGGCATCGTCCAGGCCACCCAGCGCGGTACTGCAGTGCAGTTGCAAAGCCACTTCAGGGAAGTGCGCACGCCGGTCGTCGAGCAGGTCTTGCAATGCGTCGCGCAGGCCAAAGTGGTCGAGTACCAAGGGCCGTAGCCGGGCTAGCAGGCGGTGCACGCCGTCGTAGATCTGGTCGGCACAGCCCATCACCAGGCGGGCCGAGGTTTCGATCATGGTGTCGTGCCCGGCGGCCTTGCGCGCAATGGCCAGGCCCATGCTTTTGATGGCGGTGACCTGCTGGCCCATTTCGTCGTGCAGCTCGCGCGCAATGGCCCCGCGCTCTTGCTCAATGCGCTCTTGAATGATTTGCGTCAAGGCGCGATTTTCGGCCAAGGCCTGGGTGGCTTCTTGGGCTTGGCGGCGGGCCGAGGCGGCATCTTGTACCGACTGGGCCATGACATTGAACGCGGTGCGAATTTGCAGCCCCTCGTGCCCCGAGAGCGCGGGCAGGCGGGTGCCATAGGCGCCCTGCGCTACCTGGCCCAAGGCTTTAACCAAAAGCCGCAATGGCTTGAGCACACGGCCAATCAGCGCGTACACCAGCAGATTGGCCAGTATCCAGGCACCGAACACCACCCAGAGCATGGGAAGCAAGTCGTCCCATCCGTCAAGCGTTGCCCGTGAGGGGTCCGCCTGCAGCACGATGCGCCCTTGGGGCAAGACGATTTCTTTGGGCGCTAGCGGTGCAGATACCAGTTTGGCGTACCACTGGGGTGCATCGCGCCCAGCTTTATAGGTGGGCGGTGGCGAGCGGTAGAGCAGTTGCTGGTGCTCGTCGTACAGGCTGATTTCATTGGCCCGAACCCGGCCCACACGGGTTAAAAATTCGCCCATGCTTTGCATGCCGCCCGCACCATAGACCCAAGTGGCGCGCGAGAGTATTTGGCTGGCCACCACGTTGGAGCCCATCAGCTCTTCATGCACGCTGCGCCGGGTGTTGTCGATTTGCAGGCCAATCACCAAGGCAGCAAACAAGCCCAAGAGGCCTGCGATGATCAGATTGATTTGCAGCCGCAGGCTCATGGCGCAAGCAGGCTTGTGGCGCCCTGCCCCCAGGCCTTGAAATGCCCTTCGCGCGCAAACAGTGCCAGCGCATCGGCCAGGGCGCGCGCCATCGGGGTTTCAAAAGGGCTGTGACCGCACGCGTCGAGTATGTGCAGGCGGCTGCCTGGCAAGGCCTGGTGCAAGTCCCAGGCGGCTTGTGGGCGGCAAACCCAGTCTAAGCGGCCGTGCAAGATGGCCGTGGGCAGGTCGCGCAAAAGTGCGGCCTGCGCTAACAGGCCAGGCTCTGCCCAAAAACACGCGTGCACCAGGTAATGGCTTTGTACCCGGTATTTGTTCAGCAGCGCCCGCGCTTCTGGGCCGGTCGGTAGCGCGGGTCTTGGGGCCACAGGGCGGCGCTCGGTCACCGCGCTTTCCCAAGTCTCCCAGGCACAGGCGGCGGCCAGCGCTTGCTCGGGCGTACCCTGCAGCAAACGTTCGGCCAGCCAGTGCAGCATGTCAGTGTGGGCATCGGCGCAGGCAGGCGCATGCTGCGCCAGGGCCTGCCAAGCGTCGGGCAGAAGCTGGGCCAGGTCTTGAAAAAACCAATGCAGATCGGAGGCACGGCCTAAAAACACACCGCGCAACACCAAGCCCAGACAGGCCCGTGGGTGCGCCGCTGCATAGGCCAGCGCCAGCCCCGCACCCCAAGAGCCGCCCACCACCAGCCAGCGCTCGATGTCCAGGTGTTGGCGCAAGTGCTCTATGTCGGCCACCAAATGCGCGCTGGTATTGCAGTGCAAGCTGTCTTGCGCCTGGCTGCGCCCGCAGCCACGTTGGTCAAAAAAAACTACGTTGTAACGGCTTAAATCAAATAACTGGCGATGCCGCGAAGTACACCAACCGCCGGGCCCGCCGTGCAGGAACAGCATAGGCAAACCACTGGGCTGACCACACAGCTCATACGCCAGGCAATGGCCATCACCCACGTCTAGCATGCCCTTCGCGTAAGGCTCTTGGGTGGGCTGTGCGACGGCAAAGGCGGGTTGATCGGGCATACGCGACATGCTAGCTTCATTTCCATTCGAGTGGGTTGTTTGCAGCCGTGAATCGTTAGAGGGCGTACGAACTCATGAAAATCATGAGGCATAAATCCATATTTTGACGATGCCAAAAATGGTGCGCAGCCGGACACTGGGAACCCTGCAGGCGAATGTTTTGTTTGTAGGTTTGCCGCGTTGTGCGGTTTCAATACACAGGAGTAAGGCTATGAAATGGGAAAAACCAACTGCTATCGACATGCGTCTTGGCTTTGAAATCACGATGTATATCGCCAATCGCTGATCACGGCCCACCCGTCCGAGCTTGCTCGGCGGGTGTTCGTGTTGTCCTGTGAAAATTCATATCCTGGGTTCTGCGGCCGGCGGCGGCTTTCCGCAATGGAATTGCAATTGCAGCAACTGCAAAGCCTATCGCAATGGCAGTCAGCGTGTGAGGGCTCGGACGCAGTCGTCAATCACCGTCAGTGCGGACCAACACAACTGGGTGCTGTTCAATGCTTCGCCAGACATATTGCAGCAAATCCGCAGTTTTCCGGCGCTGCAACCGGCGCGAACGCTGCGCGACACGGCCATTCGCGCCGTCTTTTTAATGGATGCGCAAATCGACCACACCACCGGTCTGTACATGCTGCGCGAACACCGCCAGCCGCTGCCATTGTGGTGCCACCCACTGGTGCGCGAAGACTTGATGAAGGGCAACCCCATTTTTTCAGTGTTGGCGCACTATTGCGGTGTTGACTGGCATGAGGTGACACTGGATGCACAAGGTTTTGTCATGGCCGACTTGCCGGGCCTGCACTTTAAGGCCGTGCCCTTGACCAGCAACGCACCGCCCTACTCGCCGCACCGCGACAAGCCTCAACCAGGCGACAACCTCGGGGTGCGCATCACCGATACAACCTCCGGCAAAAGTATTTTTTACGCCCCGGGCTTGGGCCAGATGGAGCCCCATGTATGGCAAGCCATGCAGTCGGCAGACTGCGTCTTGGTAGATGGCACCCTATGGACAGACGAAGAAATGATCGTCTTAGGCGCATCCCCAAAAACCGCGCGCGCGATGGGCCATCTGCCACAAACAGGGCCCGGCGGCATGCTGGAGTGGCTGGAAAAATTGCCTGCCAGCACCCGCAAAGTACTGATCCACATCAACAACACCAACCCGATCTTGGACGAAGACAGCCCCGAGCGACAAGAGCTTGCACGCCGCCAGATTGAGGTGGCCTACGACGGCATGGGAATTGACTTATGAATCCCAATACCTCACAGCCCTGGAGCCAAGCCGAGTTTGAAACCCTGTTGCGCGGCAAAAGCAGCAGCTACCACATTCACCACCCTTTTCACGTGATGATGGCCGAGGGCAAACTAACGCGCCAGCAGTTGCAGGGCTGGGTGGCGAACCGCTTTTATTACCAAATATCCATCCCCCTGAAGGACGCAGCCATACTCTCGAACTGCGACAACCGCGAGATACGCCGTGAATGGATTTTGCGCATTCTCGACCACGACGGCCTGCAACTCGCTGGCATCCACGACGAAGGCGGCATTGAAGCCTGGGTTGGGCTGGGCGAAGCGGTGGGCTTATCACGCGACGATGTGGTCTCGCTGCGCTACGTGGTGCCTGCCGCGCGCTTTGCGGTGGATGCCTACGTCAACTTTGCGCGCCGCCAACCTTGGCAAGAGGCGGTGGCCTCCAGCCTGACCGAGCTGTTTGCGCCGCATATCCACCAGCAGCGGATTGACACTTGGCCAACGCACTATCCCTGGGTCGATGCCGAGGGCCTGCGCTACTTTAAGCAACGCCTTACGCAAGCGCGTCGCGATGTAGCACACGGGCTGCATTTCACGCTCGACCACTTTAGCCAAACCCGCGCCCTACAAGAACGGGCGCTCGAGATTTTGCAGTTCAAGCTTGACGTGCTCTGGGCCTTGGCCGACGCCATCATGCTGAGCCAATGCGAGATCGACATCAAAGGGCCCAAGCCATGACCACAACCCTCAGCACCATCGGGCTCAGCCACAAGCCGCGAATGCAGAATTTGTACCGTTTGCAATGGGAAGAGGTGCGAAAGGCCTGGGTCTTGCTCTACCCCGAGGGCATGGTCAAACTCAACTCCAGTGCGGGTGAAATTTTGCAACGCCTCGATGGCCTGCAAACGGTACAAGATCTGATCGACGAACTCGAACAACAATTCACTGCCAAAAATCTTGCCCCCGATGTGCTTGATTTTTTAGCGCATGCACAGCGCCAAGGCTGGGTTCAAGCATGAACAGCGCCCAACCCGGAGTCTCTCCGCAGCTTGCCAACGCGCTGACAACAGCGCCCACGCCTGCAGGCCCACCCCTGTGGCTGTTGGCCGAACTGACGTACCGCTGCCCCCTGCACTGCGTGTTTTGCTACAACCCTGTGAACTTTGCCCAATCCGACGCCAAGGCCGAGTTGTCTACCGACGATTGGCTGCGCGTGCTGCAGCAAGCGCGGGCCGCAGGCAGTGTGCAGTGCGGCTTTTCAGGCGGTGAACCCATGGTGCGCGAAGACCTGGAGCTGCTGGTCGGCGAAGCGCACCGGCTGGGCTACTACACCAACCTCTTAACCTCGGGCGTGGGTTTGACCGAAACGCGCGCAGCGGCACTCAAAGCGGCCGGGCTAGACCACATTCAACTCTCGTTTCAAGACTCCACCAAAGAGCTGAACGATTTTTTGTCCCACACCAAAACCTTTGAGCTCAAGCAGCGTACGGCGCGGATCATCAAGTCGCATGGCTGGCCCATGGTGCTCAACTGCGTCGTGCACCGGCTCAATATTGACTACATTGGGCAAATCATTGAGTTGGCCCTTGAATTGGGCGCAGAGTACCTCGAGCTGGCCAACACCCAGTATTACTCTTGGGCCGAACTCAACCGCGCGCAACTGCTGCCGTCGCGCGAACAACTCGAGCGCGCCGAGCGCGTAACCAATGCCTATCGCGACAAGCTGGGCGACAAACTGCGCATCTTTTTTGTAGTTCCCGACTACTACGAAAAGCGCCCTAAAAAATGCACCAATGGCTGGGGCAATGTTTTCTTGACGGTCACCCCTGACGGCACGGCTTTACCTTGCCACACCGCCAAAATGCTCAAAAGCCTGTACTTTCCGAATGTGCGTGACATGAGCGTGCAAGACATTTGGTACCACTCCGCAGGTTTTAATCACTTCCGTGGCGACACTTGGATGAAAGAGCCCTGCCGCAGTTGCCCTGAGAAAGAAAACGACCTGGGCGGCTGTCGCTGCCAAGCCTATATGCTGACAGGCGACGCCAGCAACGCCGACCCGGTGTGCGACAAATCAGCCCATCACCCGCTGATTCAAGACGCAGTAGCCTACGCACAAGTGCCCGATGCGCTGCGCAGCGTAGTCAAACCGCTGGTGTTTCGAGATCCCAAGAACTCTCTGCGTTTGGCGGCCATCGACCCCTAAACCAAATTGGCCCGAATCTTGCGCCTACCGGGGCATGAATTCCCAACTGCGCATTGTCGTTATTGCCCCCGACACACTAGACAAAGACCCTGCCGACGCTCAGGCCTGGGTCGAGGCCGAGCGCTCGCGCTCGCTGCGCATCGGCTTGCTGCAAAGCGGTTACAACCTGGTGGCCGTGCTGCCAGCTGACACTTTTTTAACCGAGCGGATTGCGCAAATCCAGCCCGACATGATCATTGTCGACACCGAGAGCGGCGTACGCGACATGTTGGAGCATGTGGTGCATGCCACGCGTGCTGCGCGCCGCCCCTTGGTGATGTTCACCGACGACCACGACACCTCTAACGTGGGCGACGCCATCGCAGCGGGCGTCAACGCCTA
>CANFOR010000040.1 GCA_947448675.1 Betaproteobacteria bacterium | reverse complement strand
TGCGCGTCTTTTGCCGTTTGCAGCGCGCCCAAGCTGCGCGTGAGAGCGACCACATGCAACAAGGTCGCGCCCTTGGCCAGCTTGGCGTTGAGCATCACCGCACTGGGCACATAGCCAATCGGCCGATTGGCAGCCTTTTTGAGTGCCGAGAGCATGCGGTTGTAGTGCAGCAGCAGCCAAAACACAATGCCGCCCAGCACCAGCAAAACACCCTGCCAGCCCCAAGCCCTATAGGCCACAGCGACCATGCCTACGCCTGCGATGGGTAAAAATATTTTTTGAAAATTCATGGGGCATATTGTCCTACTGCGTGACGCGCATCGAAGTTGCGGCGATTGCGTAGTAAAAATGCTCAATTCAACTTGGCGGTGTAGACCACTTGCGGCAGCCCTTTATGCGGGCGGCGCTGCGCTCTGCGGCATGCAATGCTGTTTCGCTTCAAACAACGCCGGATTCAGCCCAAGCCCCGCACCACTTCCATCGCCTCTTCCACCCGCTCCACCGCGTGGATGGTCAAGCCTTCAATGGCTTTTTTCGGCGCATTGGCCTTGGGGACGATGGCCACACTAAAGCCCAGTTTGGCGGCTTCTTTCAGGCGCTCTTGGCCGCGCGGCGCGGGGCGCACTTCGCCTGCTAAGCCGACCTCGCCAAAGGCCACAAAACCCTTGGGCAGTGGTTTGCCGCGCAGGCTGCTGGTGATGGCCAGCATCACCGCCAAGTCGGCCGCGGGCTCGCTGATGCGCACGCCGCCCACGGCGTTGACGAACACGTCTTGGTCCATGCAGGCCACGCCCGCATGGCGGTGCAACACGGCGAGCAGCATGGCCAAGCGGTCTTTGTCCAGGCCCACGCTGAGGCGGCGCGGGCTGGGGCCGCCGCTGTCGACCAGGGCTTGGATTTCCACCAGCATGGGCCGCGTGCCCTCGAGCGTGACCATGACGCAGCTGCCGGGCACGGGCTCGCTGTGCTGGCTCAAAAAGATGGCGCTGGGATTGCTCACGCCCTTGAGGCCCTTCTCCGTCATGGCGAAGACGCCAATCTCGTTCACCGCGCCAAAGCGGTTTTTAATCGCGCGCACCAGGCGAAAGCTGCTGTGCGTTTCGCCTTCAAAGTAGAGCACCGTGTCGACCATGTGCTCCAGCACGCGCGGCCCGGCCAGCGCGCCTTCTTTGGTCACATGCCCTACCAGCACAATGGCCGTGCCGCTGGCCTTGGCCGCACGCGTTAAATGCGCTGCGCATTCGCGCACCTGGGCCACCGAGCCGGGCGCGCTGGTGAGCTGCTCGGAGTACACGGTTTGGATCGAGTCGATCACGGCTATGCCAGGCCGGGTTTGCTCCAACGTAGCGAGCATTTTTTCTAACTGAATCTCGGCCAACACCTTGACCTGCGACTGGTGCAGCCCCAGGCGGCGCGAGCGCAGCGCCACCTGCGCGCCGCTCTCTTCGCCCGTCACGTAGAGCGTAGACATGCCGCTGCGCTGCAGTGCGTCTAGCGCCTGCAAGAGCAGGGTGGACTTGCCAATGCCAGGGTCGCCGCCGATCAGCACCACGCCGCCCTCGACAATGCCGCCGCCCAGCACGCGGTCGAGTTCGTCCAGGCCGGTGGGCGTGCGTGGCACGTCTACCGCCTCAATGTCGGCCAGGGTCGCCACTTCGGCGCTTTTGACCAGTGAGGCAAAGCGGTTTTTGACCGGCGCGTTGGATTCGGCAACCGACTCCACCAAGGTGTTCCAGGCGTTGCAGTGCGGGCACTTGCCCAGCCACTTGGGTGTGGTGCCGCCGCATTCGCTGCAGGTGTAGATGCTTTTGTCTTTGGCCATGGCACATTATCATTTGCCAGCCTTTGGCTGGCTTGCAGCAGATTAAAAATGGCGCTTTTCAGAGGTAAAAAGGCCTGCAAGGCGCATAGAATATGCGTAAACAGCTATTTATTTTATAGCAAACGATGGGTGTTTGCAGTACCAGGTGGGTTCATGAAAATTGCAATTTACGGTGCCGGTGCGATTGGCGGCTGGTTGGGTGTGCGCTTGGCGCAAGCCGGTTGCAGCCTGAGCGTGGTGGCGCGCGGCGCGAGCTTGCAGCGCTTGCGCAAGCAAGGCTTGAGCCTGCACAGCGCGGGTGAACTGCACACCGTGGCGGTGCAGGCCAGTGAGCAGCCCTTTGATCTGGGCGTGCAAGAGCTGGTGATCGTCGCCGTTAAGGCCCCGGCTATGGCGTCGGTAGCGGCGGCTATTGGCCCTTTGCTGGGCCCGCAGACCATGGTGCTCACCGCCATGAACGGCGTGCCCTGGTGGTTCTTACAGGGCTTGGGCGGGGCCTTGCAAGGCCAGCGCCTGCAGGCGGTAGACCCCAGCGGCGCCATCGCCCAGGCCATTGCGCCGCAGCATGTGCTGGGCGGCGTGGTGCATGCCAGTTGCGCGCTGGAGTCGCCTGGGTGCGTGCGCCACCATTTTGGCAATGGGTTGATCATTGGCGAGCCTGCGGGCGGCAGCAGCCCGCGGGTGCAAGCCTTGTGCGCCTTGCTCGAGCGCGCCGGGTTTGCCGCCAGCGTGTCGCCGCAGATTCAAAAAGACGTTTGGTACAAGCTGTGGGGCAATATGACGGTCAACCCGGTCAGCGCGCTCACCGGTGCCACCACCGACTTGATCATGGCCGACCCACTGGTGCGCTGCTTCATCTCCAACGTGATGCTCGAGGCCAAAGAAATTGGCGCGCACTTGGGCCTGCCCATCGCGCAAGCGCCCGAAGACCGGCACGAGGTGACGCGCAAGCTCGGGGCCTTCAAAACCTCGATGCTGCAAGACGTGGAAAGTGGCAAAGCGGTAGAACTCGACGCTTTGGTCGGCGCGGTACAAGAGCTGGGCGCGCGCACCGGCGTGGCCACGCCCTACACCGACGCGCTGCTGGGCTTGGCACGCCTGCATGCGCGGGTGCGTGGCCTGTATTAAGCTCAGGGCATGAGCACCCAACGCCCCACGCGCGCCATCAGCGGCGCAGCCTTTGCCACCTTGTTGCTGATCGCTTTCATGATGGGTGCCAACCATGTGGCCGCGCGCCTGGCCTTTAACAACGGGGCCGACGTGGTGACCGCGGTGATCGTGCGCAGCAGCATCACCGCGTTGGTGATTGCCGCCATCTTGCTGGTGCAGCGCGTGCCCTTGGCCTTACAGCCGCGCCACAAAATCTTTTTGCCCGCCATTGGCTTGTTGATTGGCGTGCAAAGCCTGTGCCTGTATTCGGCGGTGGCGCGCCTGCCGGTGGCGCTGGCCCTGCTGGCCTTTAACACCTACCCGCTGTGGACAGCGCTGTGGGACCGCGTGTTCTATCAGCGCCGCCCCGAGCGCACCATGCTGCTGGCCAGCCCACTCATTTTGCTGGGCTTGGCTTTGGCGCTCGACGTACTGGGCGCGGCCTCGGGCTTGGGTGCTTCGGGCCAATGGGCGCGCATGGGTGTGGGCGTGGCATTTGCCCTGGCCGCAGCGGCCAGCTTTGGCGTGGCCTTGGTGCTGACCCAGCACGAAACCGTTGGGCTCGACGGTCGGGTGCGCACCCTCAGCACCATGCTCATGGCGGCTCTGGTGGCTTTGCTTGCAGGTCAGCTAGGTGTGTTGGGGCCCGCTGGCTTTCATCTGCCGACGGCGGGCCTGGGCTGGTTGGGCTTGTTGTTGCTCACATTTTTGTATGGCACGGCCTTCACCATCATGTTCACCGTGCTGCCCAAGCTGGGTGTAGCGGGCAACTCGGCCATCATGAATGTGGAGCCGGTGTTTGCTCTGGTGCTGGCCTGGGCCGTGTTGGGCCAAAGCATTGCCTGGATGCAAATGCTGGGCGCGCTGATGGTGGTGGCGGCAGTGGTGGCGCTGGGCTTGCGCAAAAATTCTTAAATTGCTTTTAAAAAGGAGCTGCTATGGCTGCGTATTTGATAGTAGATACCGCGCTAGACAAGCCCGCGCTGTACGAAGAGTACAAACTGCGCGCCCGGCCCCTGGCCGAAAAATACGGCGGCCAATACCTGGCCCGCGGCGGCGAGTTGACGCTGAAAGAAACCGATCTGTGGGCACCCACGCGCATGGTGTTGATCCGCTTCCCCGACGCGGCGAGTGCGAACCGTTTTTACGATTCTGCCGAGTACCAAGAGGTGCTGAAGATCAGCAAGCAAGCGGCGCGGCGCACGGTGGCGATTGTGGAGGGCTTGTAGCGCTGCTTATCGGTTGACCGCGCGGAGAGGTAGTAGAAATCGGCTGAAAGCCAATGCTGGCCTGCGCGCACGCGGCTTTGCCAAGTGGAGTCGTCAGTCCACCACCACTGGCACCCGCTGCGCTAAAGCGCACATCAACTCGTAACTCACCGTGCCTGCCGCGTGGGCGACTTCGTCGATGGGCAAGACCGCGCCGTTGCTGGCGCAACCCCAGAGCGTGACCTCGCTGCCCATGCCCGCTTGCGGCACGGGCGTGAGGTCTACGGTGACCATGTCCATGCTCACGCGGCCCAGGGTGCGGGTGCGCACGCCGTCCACCAAGATGGGCGTGCCGCTGGGGCAGTGGCGCGGGTAGCCGTCGGCGTAACCGCAGGCCACGACGCCGATGCGCATCGGCTCGCTGGCAGTAAAGCTAGCGCCATAACCAACGCTAGCGCCCGCCGATAGTGCTTGAGTAGCTATTATTTTTGTAGCCAAGGTCATGCCCGGTTGCAAGCCATAGTGGGTTGCGCTGTGCTCGGGAAAGTCTGGCGCGCTGCCATACAGGGCGATGCCGGGGCGCACCCAGTCGCTGTGCAGGCTGCTGTGGCGCAGGGTGGCAGCACTATTGCTTAAGGAGCGCTCGCCGCCCAGGTCGTGCGTGGTGGCTTCAAACAGCTGCTGTTGGGCGGCCACGCCTTCGGGGCCGTCAGCGTTGGCAAAGTGCGTAAGCAGCGAAATTTCTTCTACCTGGGTGAGTGCGTTCAAGCGCGTCCAGGCGCTGCGGTAGCTGCTCGGGCTAAAGCCCAGGCGGTTCATGCCCGAGTTCATTTTCAGGAAGACGCGGTGCCCGGTTTGGGTTTTGTGCATGGCCAGCATGTCGATCTGCTCTTGGCAATGCACCACATGCCACAGCTGCAGGCGCGAGCACAGTTCAAGGTCGCGCGCGTCGAACACGCCTTCTAGCAAAAGCACGGGCCCGCGCCAACCCAGTGCGCGTAGCTGCTGGGCTTCGGCTAGGTCGAGCAGGGCAAAGCCGTCGGCCGCGCGCAGGCCTTCAAAGGCGCGCTCAATGCCGTGGCCATAGGCATTGGCCTTGACCACGGCCCAGAGTTTGGCGTCGGGTGCGGCGGCGTGGCAGCGCGCCAGGTTGTGGCGCAGGGCGCTGGTGTGGATGGTGGCAAGAATGGGGCGGGGCATAGAGGGGTTTTACCTCAGATTTTGTCTTGGTGGCGTGCTATAAACCTCCATCTTCCGAGCCACTAGGTTTCAATGCCCATTTTCCCGCCTCGCCGCGCCCGCTCTAGCAGTCTATGAAGCGCGGTTTTTACACCATCATGGCGGCGCAGTTTTTTAGCTCGCTGGCCGACAATGCTTTGTTTGTTGCTGCGGTGGAGCTGCTCAAGTCGAGTGGCGCCCACGAGTGGCAGCGCGCGGCCTTGGTGCCCATGTTCGCTTTGTTTTACGTGATCCTCGCGCCCTTTGTCGGCGCGTTTGCCGACGCCATGCCCAAGGGCAAGGTGATGTTCATCAGCAACGCCATCAAAGTGGTGGGTTGCTTGCTCATGTTGTTTGGCACCCACCCCTTGTTGGCCTATGCCATAGTGGGCCTGGGCGCTGCGGCCTACTCACCTGCCAAGTACGGCATCTTGACCGAGCTGTTGCCGTCATCGCAATTGGTCAAGGCCAATGGCTGGATCGAAGGCTTGACGATTGCGTCCATCATCTTGGGTGTGCTCTTGGGCGGGCAATTGGTCGGGCATTCGGTCTCTAGCCTGTTGCTTTCGTTTGACTTTCCTATCATCACCACCAGCGTAGACACGCCGCCCGAGGCCGCGATCTCGGTGCTGATTTTTATCTATGCGCTGGCGGCGTGGTTCAACACCAAGATCCCATCCACCGGTGTGGCCATGCGGCCCATGCCCGAGAGCAAGTTCGATTTAATTCCCGATTTTTGGGACTGCAACGGCCGCTTGTGGAATGACAAGTTGGGGCAAATCTCGCTGGCCACCACTACTTTGTTTTGGGGTGTGTCGGGCAACCTGCGCTACATCGTGCTGGCCTGGAGCGCTGCGGCCTTGGGCTACACCACCACGCAGGCCTCTTCGCTGGTGGGCGTGGTGGCCATTGGCACCGCGGTGGGGGCTGTCGTCGCCTCGCTGCGCATGCGCCTGGAACAAGCCCCGAACGTGATGCCCATGGGCATCGCCATGGGCCTGCTGGTGATCGGCATGAACTTTATTGGCAACGTGTGGGTGGCCGCGCCGTTTTTGATCTTGCTCGGCGGTTTGGGCGGCTTTTTGGTGGTGCCCATGAACGCACTGCTGCAGCACCGTGGCCACAGCCTGATGGGCGCGGGCCGCTCGATAGCGGTGCAAAACTTCAACGAGCAGGCCTGCATTTTGGCTCTGGGCGCTTTCTATAGTTTTTCAACCGGCATGGGTCTGTCAGCCTTTGGCGCCATTACAGTGTTTGGCGTAGTAGTGGCGTTTTTTATGTGGCGCATCAAGCGCTGGCATGCCAACAACTGCGTGGTGCACAAAGCCGAGGTGGACCGTTTAATGGCCATTGCCCGGCAAGACACCAGCCACGGCTAAGCCAATGCGGGCTTAGTGCAGGCTCGTTCAGTGTGGGCGGCTGCTGAGCACCGTGGACGGTACGCTGGCTTGGCTGGCCAAGCGCGTAGCAGCGTAGGCGCTGGAAGATTGTTGCTCGTATTTTGCGAGCAATTTTTTCAGATCGAACTCGTTCAAAGGCTTGATTAAATAGGCGTCGGCCCCGGCCAAGTTGGCGCGCATTTTGTCAAACACGCCGCCGCGGTTGCTGAGCATAAATATCTTGGGCGCTTGGTCTTTGCCTGGCAAGCGTTTTTTGATCGCGCGGCAGGTTTGAAAGCCGTCCATACTGCCCGTGGTGAGGTCTAAAAACACGAAGCGAAAATGCGTTTGTGGCAGCAAGTTGAGCGCGTTTTCTCCGGTACGCGCAATGGTCACGCGAAAGCCCATGCGGCCCAAACGATTTTGCATAAACTTCACGGCGGTATCGTTGTCGGCTACTACCAGCACGTCGTCGATCGGGTTGTTAGGCACAACCGGCGCGGCGCCCCCGCCCAGGCCTAAGAAATTGGTGCTGGCTTTAAAGCCGCTGGATTTGCTCGGTGCCGACACAGCGGGCAAGCTAGCTGCTTGTGTAGCTGCAAAATTGCTAGCAGCAGGGGCAGCCGGTGCGGGCGCTGGCGCAGCTGCAACCGGATTGGCGGCGCGCTTATATGCAGCCAACATTTCGGCAGAAATAAGCGTCTCTGGCCGCGTCACAAAGCGTGGCTTGGCATCGGGTGCGGCTGCGCTGGGCGTAGCTTGCACGGCGGCTGTGGGGCGCGCGGACAGGCTTTCAGCGGTGGGCGTGGCACTCAGCGGCGCAAAGGGTTCGGTAGCGGCAAAGGCCCGCGAGCGGGTGGCGATGCTGGCAGTCAAAGGCACATACGGTTGGGTGGTTTCAAATGTGGGTGGCGCAGGGCGGACGGGTGCTTGGAAAACGGGCACAACGGGCGCGGTAGGTGGTGCCACTTCGGCAATGGCGGCGTCTTGCGCGGCAGTGAGCAATTTATCGACCGCCGCCAACATCGGCATAAAACGGATCGGCCGCAATTGGGTGGGCAAGCCCGCCGCCGCCGGGTGCGCGCAATGGCCCACCAGCAGCACCAGTTGTTCGGGCAGCCGAGCGTGCAGGGTGCTGAGCAAAGCCTCAAGGTTGTCGCTGTTGATAATCAGCAAGCGCGCCAGCGCGGGCACACCGCAGACCAAATACCCAGGCTCGCGCCGCCCGGCAAGGCGAAAGAAGGACTCAAAAGTCGTGTACTCAAAAGAGTCAAAGCCCGCGAGGGCGATCAAATGGGGGTTGGACATGGCGCTGGAATGGATACTTTCCTCTAACATGCATTGTAGGCACAGTCGGCGCGGCCTTGACGTGCGATAGTAATAGCTTTCACCGGAGTGACACCTATGCGCAACATTTACGCCTTTGAGGCCGTGGCTATTGACGGCAAAACCGTGGCTCTAAAAGACTACGCTGGCAAGGCCCTGTTGATCGTCAACACGGCCAGCCAATGCGGTTTTACGCCCCAATTTACCGGCCTTGAAGCCCTGCACAAGGCCTACGCGGCCAAAGGCCTGGTGGTGCTGGGCTTCCCGTGCAACCAGTTTGGCGGGCAAGAGCCTGGCAACAGCGAAGAAATTGCCAGCTTTTGCAGTTTGAACTACGACGTGAGCTTTGCCATGATGGGCAAAATTGAGGTCAACGGTGCCAACGCGCACCCGCTCTACGCGTGGCTGTGCGCCCAAGCACCCGGCCTGCTGGGCAGCAAAGCCATTAAATGGAACTTCACCAAATTCTTGGTTGGCAAAGACGGCAAGGTACTCAAACGCTATGCACCCTTAGACAAACCCGCTTCGCTGACCCAAGACATTGAGGCTGCGCTGGCCGCTTGAGTGGCACTGGCCTGCCGCGCTGCGTTGCTCGGCCTAACCCGGCCTGGTCTACCCTACTTCAAGCCAAGCCCTGTGCTCCCACCTTGCGCAGCAGGTCGCTCAGGCTGCGTCCCGGCTCATTGGCAAAGCGCTCCTCTAAGACTGTGGGCGCGCTGATGCGGTCGATGCGAAAGCTGCGAAAATCTTGGCGCTGCTCGCACCAAGCGGCCAGCGTCCACACACTGCCCCAGTAAAAGCAACCCAACGGGCGCACCGTGCGTTGGCTGTTCTGGGCGCTTTTGTCTTGGTAGTGGAAGCGCAATTTTTGCCGCGCCTGCACGGCTTCGCGAAGAATTTGCAGGGTCTGCAGTTGCGCACTGGCAAGGCCGGTCTCACTTGCGCCGCGCTGCGGCGCGTACAGCGCCAAAGACTCCGCTGCAGCCCGCGCCGCAGGCGGCAGCACCGACATAATCTTGCCCAGCGCGTCTTGCGCACTGCGCGCCAAACCCGGGTCGAGCCAGGTCTGCGCCAAGCGCACCGAGGCCAGCAAAGCCTGGGCCTCGTGCGTGGCAAACATCAAAGGCGGCAACCCAAAGCCTGCGCCCATGCGGTAGCCCACGCCGGCCTCGCCTTTAATCGGTACGCCCTGGTGCTGCAAGTCGGCGACGTCGCGGTAGACGGTGCGCACCGACACATCTAAACGGAGCGCCAAAAACGCGGCCGTGCTCAGGCGCCGACCCCGAATGAGTTGAACCAAATGAAATAAGCGGTCAGCACGGCGCATAGGGCAACTAGTAGAAAAAACGCCCAGAAGGCGCGTAAATTGTGCGTAGACAGCTATTAAAAATGTAGCAAGTGGAAGTCTGCTTGCATCGCCTGCGCGATCAAGCGCAAGTCGGCCGGCGCTTGGCCCGAGGCCGCAGCAGTGGCATCACGCCCGCGGCGGGCGTGGTCGGCGCTGGCTACAGCGATCCAGTTTTTCATGCCAGTGCGTGCAGCCCAACCCGGTTGCCGTCAAGGTCGCTGATGTGCGCAAAAAAGCCCATGCCCGGTGGCAGCGCTTGGCGCCCTAGGGCCACACTGCCGCCCTGCGCCAGCACGCGCTCCAGCGCAGCGTCCAGCGAGGGCGATGCGTCCAGATAAACGATAGTGCCCGAGCCCGAGGGCGCGAGCGCTGTCGGCCCCATCAGCAATGCGCCGCCGCTGCCGTCTTGCGCGGGGTCGTAGGCAAACACCGCGCCTTGCGACGGGCCCATGGCTTCGCGGCACATGGCGTGGCCCAGCACGGCCTCGTAAAAAGCCTGGGCGCGATCGAGTTGGGTGGTGGGAATTTCAAACCAGCTAATGGCATTTTTCATCAAATTGCTCCGATTGCGTTAAAGGAGCCTCTATGCTGCGCCAGGGCTACTGACAACGGGGTGTCAGCAGTGCTGCACACCGCTTACGACAAAAGCAACAGAGCCAAGCCTATGGTCGCGGGCACCGTTTGCACAAACACAATTTTGCGGCTGGCGGTGGCCGCACCATACACACCGGCCACCGCCACGCAGAGCAAAAAGAACACTTTCACGCCCAAGCCTGCAGCGCCCAAACTCAAACCCCAAAACAGGCCCGCCGCCAGAAAGCCGTTGTACAGGCCTTGGTTGGCTGCTAGCACTTTGGTAGCGGTGGCCATTGCTTGCGTCGTGCCAAAAGCCCGCATGCCTGCAGGCTTGTCCCACAAAAACATTTCGAGCACGAGGATGTACACATGCAGCAAAGCAACGAGGGCGACGACGATGTTGGCGAGGAATGGCATGTTGAACTTTCGGGCTTAAGTTGATGCGCCAGATGACGCGGGAGCTGGGCTGGGTAAGCTGTATTCAAAATGGTATTCGTGCCGCCCTTCGGTAAGGATGACGGTTAAATTGCCCGCCAAGCCCAGCAGCTCGCCGTTGCCCGAGCCGGGCACCACCCGGATGGACTGCTGCTGCGCACCCTGCGCCATGCTGGAGCTGTGCTGCAACACAAAACTACCCGCACGCCCATGCAGGCTACCGGTAACGCGCTCCATCGCCACATAGCCTGCCGAGCCACTCACGGCGCTGCGAAAAGCCAGCATCTCACCTTGGCTCGTGCCCTGCAAATCACCATGGAAAACCTTGTCTAAAGACATGCGCGCTATGCCCGTTGCCTGTGCCACCGTGCTGAGCGCTTGCGGGGCTAGCGTGACGTCAAAGGGGCCGTGGGCGATGGAGTGGGACATAGGGTGCTTTCGTTGGTGTATAGATGCAACGCAGTTAAAGAGGTACTTTACGTCTCTGCAAACCAACTAGAAAGCAGCATATCCAAATGAAACCCATCATTTGACCTAAGCACAGCAAATAGGATAGTGCGGCAAGTGCACCAATGAGGCCGAGGGAAATATCTCCAATGTCAACGAGTGGTCGCGGAGAGAGAATACCCAAGAGAATTTCTGAGGCCGGGAAATGCATGTAGTTCCAAGCGAGGCGAGACGAGACCAAAAAAGAATTCGGTATCGGAAGAAGAATGAATTCTGAGCCCACGTTAACTGCGGCCCAGAGCACATCAATGAGTAAGGCGATGATAAGGAGCTTTCTAATCATTTTGCTCACCGAAAGGGATTTACTCTTCCGTCGTGATGTCGAAATTCATTTCTTGGAATGTGATAAGGCTGGACTTGCTTCATCACCTTATTTTCAAACTGAGTGGCGAACTGTCCATTGAACGTGTCCCAGTTATTTCCCTGCGTTGCGATAGCCAATGCGTGACCAATTTCATGTGCCAATACCTGCTCCGGAGTGAATGTGTAGTACCTCTCACCTTGCGACAGATACTGCCAGCGCTCAATCTTGACCGTATCAACCACCACAGACCATGTTTTTCCACCGTTTGATGGCCTTGTGATTCCGCCATGGACGCCCCCATCAGCACCTGGACCGACATCTATTGAGAAGTCCAACGGCGAATCTCTTAACACTTGCAGCGCTCCCGCGAAATCTGGAGACTTGGAAGCCATATAGTTGACGTACGCAGCTGATCGGCTACTTACCGACAGAGCATTAAAGAGGTATCGCACCACAGCTCACTTTGCAACACGCGGTGCACTTTCTAGCAACTCCGCCAAATCCTTTTTCCAAAACCTCGCATTGCCGGTAGTGCCGTGGCCAAAGGTGTCGGGGCTGCCGGGGATGAGCAGCACGTGGCCGTTTTTCACGCGTTTGATTTCGCGTTCCAAGATGCCCAGCTCGGGCGGGTTGCGCTCGTCGTCGGCCGAGTTAATGGCCAGCACGGTGGCGCTAATTTGTTCTAGGCCTTTTGACGGGTCGTAGTCGCGTGAGGACTCCCATTGGTAGAGGTGGTCGTTGGCGTCGCCGGGGAAGGGCGCGCTCAGGCGCTGCTGCAAGAGCGCGTCGGCCTTGGCGCTGGTAGGCGCAATTTTGAATAGGCCTTGGTTGCCGCCGATGGTGGCGCTGTTGAAAAACACCGAGGCAAATTGCCAGCTGCGCGGTTGTTTGCTGTAGTCGCCGCCCTGCCACTCTGGGTCTTGGCGGATCGACTCGGTGAGCATGCGCCGCAGCATCCAGTTGCGCCCGCCCATGGCGCTGGGCAGCGAGGCCATGGGCACGGCCACGTCCATCATGCCGGGGTATTTTTGCGCCCAGATCCAGGTTTGCATGCCACCCATCGAGTTGCCCACAATCGCGCGCAAATGCTTGACCTGCAAATGCTCGGTGAGCAAGCGGTATTGCGCGCTGACCATGTCGTCGTAGTTGTAGTTAGGGAACTGGGCGCGCAGCCCGTCCGACGGTTTGCTCGACTTGCCGGTGCCCAGTGCGTCGGGCAAGATAATGAAGTAGCGGCTGGCGTCCAGCACCTGGCCCGGGCCAAACAGCTCGCCACCAAAGTTGGGGCTGAGCATGCCCGTGCCACTGCCCGTAGTGCCATGCAAGATGAGCACGGCCTCGTTCTTGGGGTCGCCCAGGGTGGTGTAGTGCAGGCGCAGCGCGGGCAGCACCGCGCCGGTGCTGAACACAAAGTCTTTCACCACCCAGTCGCCCTCTTGGGCGGCGGGGGGCGTGGGTGCATCGGCGGCGATGGCGCCCCATGCAGACAGCAGCAAGGCAAGGCCTGCAGCACAGTGGGCGAGGCTGAAACGAAGGCGCATACGGGGCTCCTGAGGGGTGCGATAGGGTCGTGGTGGGGGCTCAGTGAAGGCTACGCACAAGCAGGCCCAGCGTCAAAGGGGTTTGCCCGCGCCTGCCGCTTGCAGTGCAGCGTCGAGCACCTCGACCCAATGGCGCACGGGTGTGCTGGTGCCGCTTTGCAAATGGGTGATGCAGCCAATGTTGGCGCTGACGATGACCTCAGCCTCTTGCGCATTCAAGTGGCCCAGCTTGCGGTCGCGCAACTGGTATGCCAGTTCAGGTTGCAGCACGCTGTAAGTGCCCGCTGAGCCACAACACAAATGCGCTTCATTGCTGGCCGTGCGGATGCTAAAACCCAGCGCGCCCAAATGCTGCTCGACGCCGCCCTTGAGCTGCTGGCCGTGCTGCAGGGTGCAGGGCGGGTGGAAAGCCAGCGGTGGCGCTGTGGCTTGCAGGGCTTGCACCAAGCCGGGCTGCGTGGCCTTGAGCTGGGTGGCGATCTCGGGCAGCAACTCGCTCAGGTCTTGGGTCAGTGCGCTGATGCGCGCGGCCTTGGCGGCATAGGCCGCGTCGTGCTGCAAGATGTGGCCGTATTCCTTCACCGTCACGCCGCAGCCCGAGGCGTTCATGATGATGGCCTCTACCGCGCCGCTCTCGACGTGCGGCCACCAAGCGTCGATATTGGCCCGCATATGGGCTTTACCGCCTTTGTGGTCGTTGAGGTGAAACTTCACCGCGCCGCAGCAGCCCGCATTGCCCTCCACAATGGTTTGAATGCCCGCTGCGTCGAGCACGCGGGCCGTGGCGCTGTTGATGCCCGGCATCATGCTGGGCTGCACGCAGCCGCTGAGCATGAGCACTTTGCGCGCATGCGTGCGGGTCGGCCAAGCCCCGGCGTTTTGCGGCGCGGGCACTTTGTTTTGCAGAGCTTGGGGTAGCAGGCCGCGCACCGCCTGGCCCAGTTGCATGGCGGGGCCAAACAGGGGTGATGGCAGGCCTTCTTTGAGTGCCCACCGCAGCGCGCGCTCGCCTGCGGGGCGGGGCACTTTGTCGTCCACAATCTTGCGGCCAATGTCGACCAAATGGCCGTACTGCACGCCGCTGGGGCAGGTGCTCTCGCAGTTGCGGCAGGTCAGGCAGCGGTCTAAATGCAGCTGGGTTTTGCGCGTCGGCGCAACGCCTTCGAGCACCTGCTTGATGAGGTAAATGCGGCCACGCGGGCCGTCGAGCTCGTCGCCCAGCAGCTGGTAGGTGGGGCAGGTGGCGGTGCAAAAACCGCAGTGCACGCACTTGCGCAAAATCGCCTCGGCCTCTTGGCCTTCGACGCTGTTTTTGTATTCGGGTGAGAGGGTGGTTTGCATGGCGAAGGGTGCTCTAGTGCGGGGCAAACATGCGGCCAGGGCCAAAGATGCCTGCCGGATCAAACTCGGCCTTGAGCTGCTGCTGGATGCGCATTAGCACGGCATTTTGAGGGGTAAAAACGGCTGCAGAGCGCACAGAATGTGCGTGCGCAGCTACAAAAAGTGTAGCGTGTCCGTTGGCAGCTTGCGCTGCTGCTCGCAACCTGTGGGCAGCGGCGGCGTCGCCTGCGTCGGCCCAGACCCAGCGCTGCGCACCCAGCCAATCGATCATGGTGTTGCCCACATTCAGGGGCGCGGCTGCTTGCGGCACGCTCAAGCGCCACAGGTCTTGGCCGCGCGCAAAACCGTTGGCAAACCAGGGCAGGCGCAGGTCGCGCGCGGCGGCCCAGTCGGTTGTGGTTTGGGCGGAATCGACCCGCTTGCCCGGCACTTCTAGCAAGAGCTTTTTGCAGGCGGCATCGACCGCTGCCAGCGCGCCGCGCAAGCGCAGGTAGAGCGTGGGCTGGCCTGCGTCGAGCACCCACGAGCAGGCGTTGAGCGGCAGGGGCTGGCCGCCCCAGGCGTTGAGCTTGTGCAGGGCCGTGGCTTCGTCCACCGCAAAACGCAGCGTCGCCTCGGCTGGGGCAAAGGGCAGTACTTTGAGCGAGACTTCGGTGATCAAGCCCAGGGTGCCCAGCGAGCCCGCCAGCACGCGCCCCACGTCGTAGCCCGCCACGTTTTTCATCACCGTGCCGCCAAAGTGCAGCTGCTCGGCCTTGCCGTTGATGAGGCCTAGGCCCAGCACGTAGTCGCGTACCGAGCCCGCTGCGGCGCGCGCCGGGCCCGCCAGGCCTGCGGCCACCATGCCGCCGACCGTCGCTACGCTCCCGCTGGTGGTGTCACTGTAGGCTTGGCCCCCGCCCCCGGCCCCTCTGCCCATAGGCGAGGGAAGTTGGTAATGGGGAGGCTCGAAAGGCAGGCACTGGCCCTGCTCGGCCAACGCGGCTTCTAGCTCGGCCAGAGGCGTGCCCGCTTGCACGGTGACCACCAGTTCACTTGGCTCGTAGCTGCTGATGCCGCTGAGCGTGCGGGTGTCCAAAATCTCGCCTTGCAGCGACTGGCCGTAAAAGTCTTTGCTGCCCCCGCCGCGAATGCGCAGCGGGGTGCGCGCTGCGGTGGCGGCGCGAATGCGGTCGGTGAATTCCGCTAAAAGCTGAGGGGTGTTAGGCATGCCCCTATGTTAGCCGTTGCCGAGACTTATCCCACCACCGAAACCTGGGCCAGCCCCGCGTCCACAATCAGGTTGTGGCCGGTGATGCCGTCGCTGTCGTCAGAAGCTAAGAAGAGCGTAGGTTTGGCGACGTGGATGGATTCGAGGCGGAATTTGAGGCACTGCAGTTCGATGAATTTTTGGTCTTCTTCGGGGTTGCGCCACAGCGCGCTTTGCCGCGCGGTGACGATGGCGCCGGGCACCAGGGCGTTGACGCGAATGCCCAATTCGCCCAGCTCGCGGGCCAGGCTGCGCGTCATGCCGCTGATGGCGGCTTTGCTGCTGGTGTAGCCGATCAAGTTGGGTCTGCCGCGCATCCAGCTGATGCTGCCCATGTTGATGATCGAGCCACCAACGCCCGCCTGCTTTAGCTGACGCGCTACGCTTTGTGTAGCAAACACCTGGTGGCGCAGGTTCAGGTTGAGGCAGTTGTCCCAGTATTCGGGCGTGAGTTCGTCGAGCGCGTGGCGGTCGTCACGGCCCGCGTTATTGACC